>JAQVVS010000111.1 GCA_028698865.1 Candidatus Altimarinota bacterium
ATGACCAGAGCGCGGTTAAGCGCGGTGATCAACAAAGACAAATCGCTTGAGGACAAAGCATCAGCAGAACTTCTCAATCGTCCAATGGGTCTCGATTCTCTTTTTGCCGATTATATTTCAGCATTCTGCGATGGAGACATAGATAAATTGTCAGTTCTAGAGGCAAAGTTCAAAATAGAAAAATTGGAAGAGTTTATTCCAGCGGTAAAAATTGTAGCTCCTGTCGCTCGAGGAATAAGAAAAACAATGGCTTTCGTTGGGTCAAATGCGAAAGAGATAAAAGATTTCTGTACCGACCCCGATTATTGGTGGAAGCCAAGAGCGTAAAGTGTTGTAATTTTCGAGATATTTGAAAATGGGGAAGTTTTGACGGAATCAATTTTCTCATCTAATATATCAATGCAAATTGATGTATTTTAATTTTTACAATTTTGGGAAAAAGCTCAGACTCAAAAGCAATCTCATGCTCAAGCGCTTCAGCCTCCTGCTGTTGCGGTTCATCAAAGGGAGATAGAAACCTATCAAAAGTAATAGAGCTTTTGAAAATCATCAACGAGCCAAACAGATTAAAAATTCTTTGCTTGTTAAAAAAAGAAGAAAAATGCGTGTGTGAGATTTGGAAAGTTTTAAACATTCCACAAAATCTCGCGTCTCACCACCTAAAAGCCCTGAAAGACGCAAAATTAATTTCCGCAAAACAAGAAGGTAGGAATGTGATTTATTCCTCAAATAAAAAAGAAATTCAAAAATTCACAATACTGCTTAACACTTTCCTTATCTCAAATATATGAAAAAAGAACTCAAAATTTTTACATTCATTCTCGCCTCATTTCTCCTTTTCTACTTTATGCCGATGGAGTCCGCCGTATTTACAGGAGCGATTCTTTCAGGATTTCAATTAATGAATGAATACGCCAGAGAACATGTGCTTACGTGCTTAGTTCCGGCCTTTTTCATCGCCGGAGCGATCGCTGTTTTCATAAAAAAAGACAGTGTAATAAAATACCTCGGACAAGATGCCAAAAAATATATTTCATACGGAGTGGCTTCTGTTTCCGGAGCGATTTTAGCGGTGTGTTCGTGCACGATTCTTCCGCTTTTTGCAGGAATAAGAAAAAGAGGCGCCGGACTCGGGCCCGCAATTACATTTTTATTCTCGGGACCTGCGATAAATATTGCGGCCATGACTCTCACCATCAGCGTTCTTGGGCCAAATATCGGCTTTGCTAGAATAATTTCCGCAATCACAATCTCGATTTTAGTTGGGATAACAATGGCAGTGATTTTCCGTGAAAAAGTCGATAAGGCCGACTTCCTCTTTTCAAAAAACGAAAATTCAAAAATTTCAAAAGCGACAATGGCTACTTTTTTCATCCTCATGGTCGGCTTTCTGATTATCAATGATTTTTCCCTTACCACTCTGCAAAAATATTCGATAATGGGCGTCCTTCTCATCGGAATAATATCCGTAGTCATTCTTAAATTCGAAAAATCAGTTACTCAAAAATGGCTCTCTGAAACTTGGGGATTTTCAAAAAAACTCATCCCTCTATTATTCATAGGAGTTTTCATCGCCGGTTTCATCATGCCACTTTTGCCTCAAACTTTGATCGAAAAAATAGTAGGAACAAATTCCATCACCGGAAATCTCACCGCGTCAATTTTCGGAGCATTTATGTATTTTTCCACTCTCACGGAAGTTCCTGTTTTACAAGCCTTGATGGCAAAAGGAATGCACAATGGTCCAGCCCTTGCTCTTCTTTTGGCCGGCCCTTCCTTGAGCTTGCCGAATATGCTCGTGATAAAAAGTGTTTTGGGAGATAAGAAAACTGCTGTATATATAAGTTTAGTTATAATTTATTCAACAATAGCCGGACTGATCTTCGGCGGAATATAATACAAATAAATAAAATTCTATATGAAAAAAACATTCATTACTATATCGCTTGTCGTCGCATCTTTTCTTTTTTTGATGAATTTTTACGCGGCGCCACAATTCACTCAGACCGCCCACGCCGCACCCAACGCCCACGCCATTCCTAACGCCGACTCCTCGTTTCTCGCCACCGTCATCCCCACCGCCCACGCCGCACCTTTCACTCCCGTAAATCTATATTTCTTCTGGGGCGAAGGCTGTCCACATTGCGAAAAAGAAAAACCGTTCCTCGAAAAAATGGCACAAAAATATCCTCAACTCGAAATTCATTCATACGAAATTTGGAAAAACGCTGACAACAGAAAATTGATGCAAGAGTTCGGAAAAAAAATGAATGCAAATGTGAGCGGAGTGCCTTTTACTGTGATCGGAGAAAATTTTGTGGTGGGATGGATGGATGAAAAAAACACGGGAGCAAAAATTGAGGATCACATAAATTGTGCGATAGATACACAATGTCGCGATGTCGGGATGGAGATTTTTGGGAATTCCTCAGGCGAAGGCGAAGGCTCAGACATTTCAAACAAAAAAAATCCAGCAATTCCAGACACGATGACGCTACCTTTCTTAGGCGAGATCAAAACAAAAAATATTTCTTTGCCGGTCTTAACTATCGTTATCGGAGCGCTCGATGGATTTAATCCGTGCGCGATGTGGACGCTGATTTTCTTGATCAGTTTGCTTTTGGGAATGGAAAATCGCAGAAGAATGTGGATTTTGGGAACGACTTTTATCGTGGCTTCAGCGGCGGTGTATTTCCTTTTCTTGTCGGCTTGGTTGAATTTACTACTCTTTATCGGATTTATTTTGTGGGTGAGAATAATGATCGGTTTGGTCGCATTGGGAGGAGGTGGCTATTATTTGAAAGAATATTTTTACAATCCTCATGGCGCGTGCAAAGTTACAGGCGGTGAAAAGAGGCAAAAGATTTTTGCTAAACTCAGAGAGCTTACTCATGAGAGAAATTTTTGGTTGGCGTTTTTTGGAATAATCATTTTGGCGGTCGCGGTGAATCTGGTGGAACTGATTTGTTCTGCCGGACTTCCGGCTGTGTATACACAAATTTTGACGCTGACGGAAATGCCTGTATGGCAATATTACGGATATCTTTTGTTGTACATTTTTGTGTTTATGCTGGACGATTTGATTATCTTTTTCGCGGCAATGATTACTCTAAAAATGACCGGATTATCCGATAAATACAGCAGGCTTTCACATTTAATCGGAGGAATTGCAATGGTGATAATCGGAATGCTTCTCCTCTTCAAGCCGGAATGGTTGATGTTTGGGTAATTACAGTCAATCTGCTAATATACACCCATGAATTTCAAAACTCTCGAGAAAATATTGGCGCAATACCCGAAATATCGCCTTTCACAAGCAAAGAAAGCGATTTTTCAAGACCTCATTTCAAATTGGAATGCCTCAGATCGGAAGAGCGTCGG
>JAQVVS010000112.1 GCA_028698865.1 Candidatus Altimarinota bacterium
GACCACAAAATGAAAATCACGATTTTGCATCATTGTCGTATTGGGAAAATCTTGGTTTAAATAGCCCAGAAGCATATCAATTAAAAGTAAAAGTTGTCATTTTACTAGAATCAACAGCTTGGGCACTAAGAGAAATTTTGAACGAAAAATTTCTTTCCAAATTAAAAAATCAGAAAAACATATCAAGCCACAATGATAAAATTAACACCGTCTTACTTAGTCTTTTGACAAAAAGCATCATAGATTCAACCAGAGGATAAAAATCAAACTAAATCAACTAAAAAGAGGCTCTACCAAATAAAATCCTCCTCAAAAGAAGAAAGCCTTCCTCCACCAAATAAATAACACTCTGGACAAAAAGAACGACTAACCACACCAGCATTCTAAAGGCATAAACAAACAGATTCGCCATTTATTTTTGTATTTATTTAGTATGTTTTTTAATCAACACTCCTAAATTATACAACATGCAGAGGAATGAGTCAACCTGAGCAGTTCGGTATTGAAAGTTGAAAACTTTAATCGCCGTATTTATCCCTATACTTTCTAATCAAATCCATTTTTTCATCGTCGATATAGATTTTTCCATCGACTTCTTTATTGTACAAAACTTCCACAACATCATCAATATTTACAATCGAATAAACCTTTATCCCAAAATCGCTTTCCACAGCCTTGATCGCTCCCACCCCTTCATTATTTTTTTCCATTCGATCAAAAGAAATCAAAACTCCCGAAATCTGCGGATTCCCACTCGCTTTCAAAATATCCATAGTCTCACGAATTGCCGTGCCGGCCGTAATCACATCATCTATCAATAAAACTTTTGTCTCACTATTCAAAGGCGCGCCCACCAAAAGTCCCGCTTCTCCATGATCTTTGACCTCTTTTCTGTTGAAACAATAAGCCACATTTTTTTGAAACTTGGCAAAAAGTTCATTCGTCACAGTCGCCGCCAAAGGAATTCCCTTATACGCAGGCCCAAAAATCACATCGCATTCCATTTCATAATCCAAAAAAGCCTCAGCGTACGCCTTTGCCAACCCATTCAAAAGTTCTCCAGTATAAAAATTCCCAGCATTCATAAAATAAGGCGCCACTCTGCCACTTTTCAAAGTAAATTCACCAAATTTCAAAGCCTCCGCCTTGACCAAAAGCTCAATAAAATCTTTTTTATATTGTTGCATCTAAAAATTGATTAAAAATTAGAAATAATGTTTTTTGCCCTGAGCATCACGATGATATTTGCCGAACTCCGACAAAGTTTTAAGTTTCTTCCAATTCATCACGGTTCCTTTTTTGCAAACACATTCACCACTCCCATCCACCGCGCACTGCCCGCAAACTCCAAATCCACACTTCATATATTTTTCCACGGCAAGCTGACAATCAATCCCATTTTTCTCGGCAATAAGCCCCAAAAAGTACTCCATCTTCTCCGGTCCGCAAGCAAAAATATGATCAAATTTCGCCCCACCAGCTATCAAATTTTCCAAAACCTGAGTTGTAAATCCTTTGAATCCTTGCGAACCATCATCGGTAGAAATGTGCAAATTGATTCCATGAAGTCCGGAAATTTTTTGAGTATATAAAAGCAAATCTTTATTTCTCGCGCCAAGAATAAAATCCACTTTGCACCCTTTTGAAATAGCTTTATGAGCCACGCAATACATCGGCGCAACCCCATATCCTCCGCCTACCAAAGCCAATTTCTCGCCCTTCTTAAATGCAAATCCTTTTCCAAAAGGCCCGCGAATTCCCACTTTTGCGCCTTCTTTCAATTTAAAAAGCTCGGCAGTAGCCGGCCCCACTTTGCACACAGTCAACCAAAACTGTTTCCCATCATCATACGCAATCGAAAAAGGTTTTTCGTCCACGCCAGGAATCCACATCATCACAAACTGTCCCGGCTTCGACTTCAAATTATGCTCAAAAACATAAGTATTAGTATTCTCATTTTCACAAATGATTTTTTTAATCTCCAGCGCCAGTGGTCTTGTATCAAAGTTTTTCATATTAATTTTTTACATTTTCACACACCCAATAATCTCCTCAATATTTTTCACGCCATTCGCCTCGCACCATTCATTCATTTCTTTCACAACCTTTTTGAATCCGGAAACTTCGCGATAATAAACCATTGTTCCCATTCCAACTAACCGCGCCCCCGCCATCATAATTTCAATTGCATCTCTCCCAGTCGTTACCCCACCAGTTCCAATAATTGGAAGACCGGTCGCTTTGTATACATCATGCACGCATTTTACAGCAATTGGTTTGATCGCAGGCCCAGAAACTCCTCCCACTTTATTCGCCAAAATCGGCATCCTGAGGTCAATGTCGATTGCTAATCCGGGACCTACGGTATTGATCGCACAAAATCCATCCGCCCCCTCGCTCGCACACGCCTTCGCAATTTCACCAATATTTGAAACATTCGGAGAAAGCTTTACAATCAGCGGTTTTTTCGTCATCGCGCGCACAACTTTTGTCACTCCAGCCGCATCCACCACACTACACGCAAAAGGTTTCCCAAATTCATCTTCCACATTCGGACAAGAAATATTCACCTCAATAATATCTGGATTTAATTTATCAATTTTTTCTGCCAACACCCCGAATTCCGCAAGCTTATAAGCCACAATATTCGCAATAATTGGTGCCGGTTTTTTCTTCATATATTCAGGAAAAGTTTCTGTCTCCGCTTTTTCAAATCCCGCATCGCTAAGCCCCACCGCATTCATAAAATAATGCTCCGTCCCAAACATCGTAGGATTTTTATGCCCAGGATGCTCCGTAAGCCAAATAGATTTCGTCGTCACCCCACCCGCCCCATTTCTCACAACATTACGCAAACTCGCCGCCGTCACGCCAAGCACACCAGAAGCAAGCACAGTCGGATTTCCGAATTTCACCCCGCAAAAATTTATTTCCAGATTCGCCATATACCTAAATTCAAGATAAAACTTTACATTCTTGTGCAATCCTACCACAAAAATTTCAAAATTCCACTTCTTTCCCAAATTTATCACCCAAGGGTTTTCCGTTTTTGAAAACCAATTCTCCCCCGACAAAAGTCATCACCGACCACCCTTTAAATTTATACCCATCATACGGAGACCATTTGCATTTCGTAAAAAGTTTTTTGCTTTCAACTTTTTTCTCCTTTTCCAAATCCACCACAATCACATCAGCATCATACCATTTCGCAATTTTCCCCTTACTGCTCAACCCAAAAATATCCGCAGGCTTTTCACACAAAATCCTCACAACTTCCGGCAACTCCA
>JAQVVS010000113.1 GCA_028698865.1 Candidatus Altimarinota bacterium
GGATTTTACGGGATGAATGTGAAGGGATTGCCATTTGCGGATAATGATTTCGCCACTTTGATAATGGCTTTGATAATAGCGGGAGTGGCTTCTGCGATGATCGGATACTTCAGATACAAGAAATGGATGTAGTAAACAAACTCCGTCCCTCAGAAATTTACGCTTGCCAAACGGGGATTTCTTTGGTAAATTTTATGCACGGATTTGCAGGATATACTATTTACTTATTGAATATATATGGATAGAGATAAGAAAAAAGACCTAATGAAAAAGTTCGGTGTTCATGAAAAAGACACCGGTTCATCAAAAGTTCAAGTTGCGATTTTGACCGAAAGAATCAATGAACTTTCATCGCATTTGGAAACGCATCCAAAGGACGCGCATAGCAGAAGAGGACTTTTGGGACTTGTTGGAAAAAGAAGAAAGCATCTGCAATATTTGAAAATGAATGACAAAGATCTTTACGAAGAGACTCTAAAGAAGTTGAAGCTACGAAAATAGTTCAAAGCCAATCGATCCTTGAAACTTTATATATCAATCTTACCCTGAAAACGGGCCAAGATTCGTTAGAAGTTACAAGTTTTAGTCGATTTCATGGCGCAAAGAGGAGCGAAGTCGGTTGAAACTTGTTACTTTAATGGATTTGGTTTGCTTTATGGGTAAAAACTTAACCCATAAAAAATATGGAACCAAAAACATTGGTAATGGACCTCGCAGGCCGAGAGTTCAAAATTACTAATGCGCCGATTGCTACATACGCAAGCGGTTATGCTGTCGTATCCCTTGGAGACACAGTCATAATGGCAAACGCCACCATTAGTCCAAACGCTGTTGACGGAGACTTTTTTCCGCTAACTTGCGATTATGAAGAAAACATGTACGCCGCCGGGAAAATCAAAGGCAGTCGTTTCATCAAAAGAGAAGGTCGTCCGTCCGAAAACGCGATTTTGATTTCTCGTTTAATAGATCGTCCGATTCGCCCTTTATTCCCAAAGAAAACAAGAAACGAAGTGCAGATGATCTGCACGGCTTTGTCGGCGGATATGGAAGTTGATCCTGCAACTACAGCTTTAAATGCGGCATCAGTAGCGATGCTTCTTAGCGGTGCGCCTTTTGAAGGGCCTGTTGGAGCTGTCAGAATGGGATATGTAGACGAAAAATTGGTCGTAAATCCTACTTATAAACAATGCGAGGAAGGGAAAATGAATCTTGTTGTGGCGGGAACGATTGATGCGATCACGATGGTGGAAGCGGCTATGAAAGAAGTTCCGGAAGAAATCGTTTTGCAAGCTTTGGAAATGGCTCACGAAGAAATCAAAAAGATTTGCGAATTCCAAATTAAATATGCGAAACAATTCGAAATAAAACCTATTGAATTGATTCTTGCGAAGGACAATGAAAAGGCTGTGGAAGCCGTAAAATCTTTTGTTGCAACGGATGAAGCAATGCTTGATGTGAAAGGCGTAACGAAAATGGAAGTGAAAGAAAAAATTCACGCGATAGAAGAAAAATTATTCGAAAAATACGCATCAGAAATAGAAGCTGGAGATTTTTCAAAAGGGGAATTGAAGGAGGTTTTGAACACACTTTTTGAAAAAAGAATGCGCAAAACAATTCTGGAAAAAGAAGAGCGTCTCGACGGCAGAAAACTCGATGAGGTTCGTCAAATTAGCATTATTCCGGATGTGCTTCCTAGGACTCACGGTTCAGCGATTTTCCAAAGAGGAGAAACAACTGCTTTAACAATTACGACTTTGGGAAGTCCGAGAGATTCACAAATCGTTGACATCATGGATAGCGACAGCGAAAAGAGATACATGCATCATTATCATTTTCCTCCGTTTGCGGTGGGAGAAGTAAAAAGATTGAGTGGCCCGAACAGAAGGGAAATCGGACACGGAGATTTGGCTGAAAGAGCGCTTATTCCGGTTCTTCCGGAAGAAAAAGATTTCCCATATACGATTTGGCTGGTATCAGAAATCGTCAGATGTAACGGAAGTAGTTCTATGGCATCAGTTTGCGGATCGACATTATCGCTAATGTGCGCCGGAGTTCCGATAAAGAAACCTGTTGCCGGAATTGCGATGGGACTTGTTTACAATGACGAAACAGGAGATTACAAAATTCTCACAGATATCCAAGGAATGGAAGATTTTGCCGGAGATATGGATTTCAAAGTGACCGGAACAAAGGATGGGATTACGGCTTTGCAAATGGATATAAAAATTAAGGGATTGAAAATCGAGTTGATGAAAAACGCTATGGAAAAGGCAAAAGTCGGCCGAGATTTCATTATGGAAAAAATGCTTGCGGTGGTTCCGGAACCTCGAAAATCATTGTCAAAGCACGCGCCTCTCATTATGAGTTTAACGATTCCTCAGGAATTGATCAGAGTGGTGATAGGAAAAGGAGGAGAAACAATTCAAGGAATGATAAAGGAATTTGAAGTCGATATTGATATAAATGATGATGGGATAGTGACAGTGACTGCGCCAAATCAAGAACAAGGAGATAAAGCGATGAATGCGATAAAAAATCTTACCAGAGTTCCTGAAGCTGGAGAAGTTTTTGATGGGAAAGTGACGAGACTTATGGAATTTGGAGCTTTTGTGGAAATTTTACCGGGGAAAGAAGGACTTGTTCATATTTCGGAAATGGCTAATGAAAGGGTAAATAGAGTGGAAGATGTGGTAAAAGTGGGCGATGCGGTAAAAGTGAAATTGCTGAAAATAGATGAACAAGGCAGGTACAATCTTTCGATGAAAGCTTTGCTTTCCGGCGGATCAACCGAAAAATACGGAGCTCACAAACCAGCCGCTCCTAGAGTAGCTCCGGCTCCTGTTCCAAAAGTGGAACTTAAAGAAGGAGAAAAAAATGGGACAATAGTTCCCGGCACACAATCGGTGAGGAAAGTGTAGAGAATTATGAGCCCCGCCTGCGGCGGGGCTCATTTTAAAACAATCTTCAAAACCCGTTGACCTTATCGCTTTCGCCCGTTAAAATTACGCACGCAATTTAAAGAACTTTTAAAACAAGCGGGTATCGTATAGTGGCTATTATGCAACCTTGCCAAGGTTGAGATACGAGTTCGATTCTCGTTACCCGCTCCAAACACTCATGATTATTTCATCCGTAGGAACACTTGTTGTAGTATTTTTAGTCACTTTAATCGGGACTGTTTTTGGAGTTATCTCAGGAGTGGGTTCATCAGTTGTAAGTTTGCCGGTGTTT
>JAQVVS010000114.1 GCA_028698865.1 Candidatus Altimarinota bacterium
CCGTGCAAGTCCGCACCATGGAAAAATACGGAGCACCACTCCGCGTGATCGTTCCTGGAAGAACTTTTCGATACGAAGCTACTGATGCCAGCAACGACACCACTTTCTACCAAGTGGAAGGATTGCTGATAGACAAAGATATTTCTCTCGCGCACTTGAAGGGAATTATGAAAGAATTTTTGAGTCGCCTATTTGGCAAAGAAGTCACTGTGCGCTTTCGTCCAGGATATTTTCCATTCGTGGAACCGGGACTCGAGCTCGACTTTTCATGTCTGATATGCGGAGGAAAAGGCTGTCGCGTTTGCAAACATACCGGCTGGGTGGAATTTATGGGCGCTGGAATGGTTCATGAAAATGTTTTGAAAGCGGGAGGAGTTGATTCAAAAGTTTATCAAGGCTGGGCTTTCGGATTCGGACTAACCAGACTTGTAATGATGCGCTATGGAATTGATGATATTCGCCTGTTATCAAATGGAGATTTACGATTTGTTAAACAATTTTAAATGTTAGTATCCCTAAATTGGCTAAAAGATTTCGTTGATATAAAAATGGATCCAAAAAATCTAGCAACTGAACTTACCTTGAAAACGGCTGAAGTAGAAGGCATGATTGCCGAATCTTCTCAATTTGAAAACATGGTGGTTGGCTTTGTAGAAACAATGATTCCGCACCCAAATGCAGATAAACTTCGCATCGCAAAAGTTTCGATTGGAAAAGAAACTTTGCAAATAGTTTGCGGAGGAGAAAACTTGAAAGAAGGCATGTATGTCGCAGTTGCTAAAATTGGCGCAAAAGTTAAATGGCACGGAGAAGGAGAATTGATCACAATGGAGCGCGCAAAAATTCGAGGCGAAGAAAGCTTTGGAATGATTTGTGCGGGAGAAGAAATAGGAATAGACGATCCTTCCGCCGGCCCAAAAGATATTTTAGATTTATCGAGCCTGAAGCCGGAAATCGGAATGCCTTTGGCGGATTTATTTGGAAAAAATGACACCATTTTAGAATTCGACAACAAAGCTTTAACAAACCGTCCAGATCTTTGGGGGCATTATGGAATAGCGAGAGAAGTTGCGGCTTTGACCGATTCAAAATTCAAAACTTTGGAGCCAAAAGTAAAAATTCCTACATCTGGCGAATCTGTAAAAGTGGAAGTGAAAAATAATGAACTTTGTCCCAGATATTGCGGACTGATTATAAAAAACATCAAAGTCGCCGCCTCTCCAGATTGGCTTAAAAAAAGGCTAAAAGCGACAGGGCACGGAATTCACAACAACATCGTCGACGTCACAAATTATGTAATGAACGAGCTCGGCCAGCCTCTCCACGCCTTCGATAAAAATTATATTAAAGGTGGAATAGTTGTCCGCACAGCTCAAAAAAATGAGAAAATTAAAGCGCTTGATGAAAAAGAACACGACCTTTCGGTGGAAATGTTAGTAATTGCCGATCACGAAAAACCCGTTGCTATAGCCGGAATTATCGGGGGAGAAAATAGCGGAATAAATGAAAATACCACTGAAATAATTATAGAGTCTGCAAATTTTCATCCAGGAAATGTTCGAAAAACATCCACAAAATTGGGAATAAGAACCGATTCCGTACAAAGATTTGAAAAATCTCTCGACCCGAATTTAGCTGAACTGGCAATCAAAAGAGCTGCTGAACTGATTTTGGAATTATGTCCTGATGCAAAAATATCCGGACCGATAACCGATGTAAAAAACTTCGGTGAAAAACCGTTAAAAATTTCCCTCGACATAAAAAAAGCTCAATCGAAAATAGGAATAGAAATTTCTCCGAAAGAAATTAAATCTATTCTCGAAAGCTTAGAATTCAAAGTGGCCATTTGTCATTCCCGCGCAGGCGGGAATTCCAACCTTTTCGAAGTCGAAATCCCCAGCTTCCGTTCATCAAAAGACGTCACAATCGAAGATGATTTAATCGAAGAAATCGCACGCATTTACGGATACGAAAATATTCCAACAATCCTGCCAAACCTCCCTTCAAAACTTCCTCTCGAAAACACGGAACGATTCAAAAAACACCGCACTCGAGAACTTTTTTCATACGCTCTCGGATTTGACGAAGTTTACAACTACTCATTTTACGGCTTAAAAGAGCTGAAAAACTGCGCCGTCAACGAGGACGGCCACATAAAACTTTTGAACTATCTATCCGAAGACCAAACTCATCTCCGCACTACACTCATCCCAAATTTACTAAAAAATTTCCAACTGAATGCAAAATATTTTGATTCTGTAAAACTTTACGAAATCGGCAGGACATACAAAGAAATCGGGCAATTTATGCCTTTGGAAGAAAAAAATATAGGAGGAGGAATTTTGGTCAAAGGAAAATCCGACACACCTTTTTATGAAGCAAAAGGAGCCACCGAAGCGTTTTTCAAAAAATTCAACATCACCACAAAGCAGACAAAAGGCATCGAAAACACTCCTTACGCTCACCCTGTAAAATCTCTCTCCTTCTTGGGAAATAACGGAAAAACTCTGGCAAAAGCATTCATTCTTCATCCGGAAATTTCAAAAAACCACGATCTGGAAAAATACTCCATCGCGATGTTCGAAATAAATTTCAGCAAAGCTTTGGAGATGGGAAACGAAGAAAAATCTTACAAACAAATCCCTAAATTCCCACCAATCGAAATAGATATTTCTGTTTTGATAGACAAAGAAATCGAAGTTGAAAAAATCAAAAACGCAATCATGGAATCCGAAAAAACGCTCATAACATCCACCGAACTTTTCGACATTTACGAAGGTCCAAACATAGAAAAAGCCAAAAAAGCCATAGCCTACAAAGTCACTCTCCAAGCCCAAACTCGCACACTCACCGATGAAGACATGACACAGGCTCAACAAAAAATCTTCAAAGCCCTCGAAGCACTCGGAGGCACAATCAGAGGGAAATAAAAATAATTAAGACTAATCTTTGGGAATCACATTTTTATTACTTCCCGCCTCCTCCATAAGTTTTATATCAATACCTAAAGAATCTTTAACCATTCTCTGAACGGCCAAAACCTCTGCCATCATATTCTTATCAATTCCATCCGGCACTTCTCCTTGGACAAAATACGCATCCACAATTTCATCAATTACTCTATTTGCACAATCCTCTGCGGACTCTCGACTATCTTTATTTCTCTTTTTTTCCAAATATTCAGGAGGAATCATCGCCTTCATCACCATTCGTCT
>JAQVVS010000115.1 GCA_028698865.1 Candidatus Altimarinota bacterium
GGAGATCGGACAAATTCTTCCATAGTGTGAAGTATGTACGTCACGAACATCAAATGATGCGCGTTCTCTGGATAGTCCTCCTGGTCCCATTGCGGATAGTCTTCTTTTGTGTTCTAGTTCCGCCAATGGATTTGTTTGATCCATAAATTGAGAAAGCTGAGAGCTGGCGTAAAATTCTCTGAGGGCGGCGGTGATAGGTCTGGAATTTACAAGTTGTGTTGGAGTTACGGTTTCCAAGTCCATTACTGTCATTCTGTCTTTTGCAATTCTGTCCGTGCGAAGAAGTCCCACCCTGAATTTGTTTTGTACCAATTCGCCAACCGCTCTGATTCTTCTGTTTGATAGGTGATCGATGTCGTCTGGAGCAAATTGGCCGTTATTTAATGCGATTAAATGTTTTAATATTCTTACCAAATCGGGAACTTGGAATGTGTGAAATTTTTTCTTGTTTGGAGTGTCGAGATTAAATCTTTTGTTTAATTTGTATCTCGCAACAGGGCCCATGTCATATTTTCTGTAATCGAAAAACATTGAATTTATTAATCCTTTTGCGTTTTCCGGAGTCGCCAAGTCGCCTGGGCGAATTTTTTTGTAAATGTTTTGGTAAGCGTCTTCGACTGTTTTTGCCGAATCTTTTTCCAGTGTCATAAGAATGTAATCATGTTCGACATCTTTTATGTCATCTTTGAAAAGATCGATAATTTCTTTGTCTGTTTTGTATCCGAAAACTCTGAGTAGGGAAGTGATTGGGATTTTTCTTTTTCGGTCAATTTTCACAGTTATAATTCCTTTTTTGTCTGTTTCGATTTCGAGCCAAGCTCCTCTTTTTGGAATGATTTTTGCGCAGTGAGTTCCTGGCGTTGCCAAGTTTTTCGAGAAAAATACTCCGGGTGAGCGAACGATTTGAGAGACAACCACTCTTTCTATGCCGTTTACTATGAATGTTCCGCGATTTGTCATTAATGGGACATTCCCTAGGAATACATCTTGTTCTTTGATTTCACCTGTTTCTTTATTTATCAACTGCACGTGGACTTTCAATGGAGCTTCGTATGTTAGATTTTTGTTCTTTGCGGTCTCTGCGTCGTATTTTATTTCTCCCAAAGAATGTTCCAAAAACTTAAGCTCCAGTTTTTTGCCGGAAAAATCTTGGATTGGATTTATTTCGTCCAAAAGTTCGCGTATTCCGTCTTCCAAAAACCATTTGTATGAATTTACTTGAACTTCTATAAGGCCCGGAATTTGTACTTTTTGATCGATTTGATAGTTCAAAAATTTACGCTCTGTTTTTAGTAGAACTGGATTTTGGTGGAAAGTAAGTTCGGATGGCTTTACCAAGTTTTTATCTTTTTTGATCGTTTTTTCAGCTATTAGCCTAACTCTTTTAGGTGGTTTTTTTTCTTCTTTTTTTTCTTCTATTCGCGGAGCCTTTTTTATGATTATCTTTTTTGGAATTTTTACTGGTTTCTCAGCTGGCGTTTTTGTCTTAGGCGCTTTAGTTGTCGCTTTTTTTGCAATTGGTTTTTTTACTGGCTTTGTTGGTTTTGTCGTTTTTTTCAAAACAGCTTTTTTAACCGACTTCTTTAAAGTCTTGATTGGTTTTTTTGCGGCCGTTTTTGAAAGTTTTTTTGAAGGGGTTTTGCTAGCTTTTTTTGCTTTAGCCATATGAAAAAATAGTCAAGGAATTGTATTTGTCCGTCTATACAACATGGTTATACGAACGGATGTTTATGCACTATCCTCCTTAACTCATGAGATTTGATAGCTCTTTGATTTTACGCATAGTTGATTTTATCGCAAGTTTATTATCGTATAATAGAAAAATGGGCTTGACCGAAAAGAAAAGGTGTTGTGTCTTGCGTTTGCATTTTTTTTGGGAATGTGATTAAATTCGGTTGTTATGTATAAAATATCTTCACAATTACGTCGCAACCCTTACACGAAGCTTCATAAGTTTCGCCGTTAGGGCGTATACAAAAATTTAAACTTTATGAGGTTTCGTGGAAGAGCGAGGCCTTTTTTTTATTAATTAAAATTTTATTACCATGAATAACAATTATACAAAAATAACTTCTTATGAGGCTAAAAAGGGTGAATTTGATAAGGTTTTACTGCTTTACTCCGGAGGGCTTGATACTTCTGTGATGATCAAGTGGTTGCAGGATAATTATGAAGCGGATGTCTATACTTTGACTTTGAATATCGGGCAAGTTGATGAAAATATGGAGCATGTGAAGGAAAAAGCGTTGAACCTTGGGGTTAAAAAGGCGATTTTATTGGATGCGCAGGAGGAATTTGCTAATGAGTATCTCACTCAAGCGATTAAAATGAATGCCGATTATCAAAACGGGTATTATTTATTTTGTCCTTTGGGGAGGGCGATTATTGCCAAAAAGGTTGTTGAAGTTGCGCAGTCCGAAGGGATTAAAGTGATAGCGCACGGGTGCACCGGAAAGGGAAATGATCAAGTTAGGTTTGATTCTTATATCACAACTTTGGATTCGTCGATGAAAATTATTGCGCCGGTGAGGGAGTGGTCAATGGGAAGGAGTGAGGAAATCGAGTATGCAAAAAAGCATAAGATTCCTTTGAGTAGTCATGATCCTAAATATTCTTATGATGAAAATTTGTGGGGATGTTCTGCGGAAGGAGGGGATATAGAGGATGTGAAGGAGGAGCCAGATTTGGAGAAAATTTTGATAATGAATCAATTGTTGGAAAAGTCGGCGGATAGGCCAGTTGATATTTCCGTTGAATTTGAAAATGGAGTTCCGGTGGCTTTAAATGGTCAAAAATTGGACATGGTCAATTTGCTTAAAGCGCTTTTTAAATTTGGATCCGCCCATGGTGTTGGGACGAAAATTTTTGTGGAAGATAGGATTGTCGGGCTTAAAGTGAGGGGTGTTTATGAGCAACCCGCTGCCGAAATTTTGATAACCGCTCATAAGGAATTGGAAAAATTGGTTTGTACGAAGGAAGAGAATGAATTTAAGGCCGGAGTTGATAATAAGTGGGCTTATATGTGTTATGGGGCGAAGTGGTATGAGCCGTTGATGAATGCTTTGGTGGCTTTTTCTGATCAAGTGAATGAAAAGGTTTCGGGAATTGTGAAGATGAAGATTTATAAAGGGAATGTGATGGTGACCGCTATTAATTCAAAGTATTCTCTTTTAAACAGTAATATGGC
>JAQVVS010000020.1 GCA_028698865.1 Candidatus Altimarinota bacterium
GTCAAACCATCCTCCGTCGATTTTTCCAATCAAAATATCCGTTCCGGCTTCGATAGCTCCGGCGTCTTTAGCTTCTTTGATTTTTTCTTCTGAAACAAAAGCCACTACTCTAACCTCTTTTCCAGTTCCATGGGGGAGTGCTACTGTTGTTCTGATATTTTGATCGGCCTGTTTCGGATCAACCCCGAGATAAAAATGAACTTCAGTGCTGGCGTCAAATTTTGCAGGGTTTGTTTTTTTCAACAAAGCCACAGCCTCCGCGATGGAATACTGCTTGTTGTCCTCGACCAACTTTGCCATTTCGAGGAACTTTTTTCCGTGTTTCTTCTTCATTATAGTGATTGTTATGTGGTGCAAGCGGACCGATATCTCGGACCTCCCACGATGTAATTTTTTTTAACCTTCCACCTTCACACCCATACTTCTTGCGGTGCCGGCAATAATTTTTACCGCAGCGTCGAGATCGTTTGCGCTTAGATCTTTTTCCTTTGTCTTTGCAATTTCTTCAAGCTGAGCTCTGGTGATTGTTCCAACTTTATCTTTGTTTGGAACAGCTGAGCCTTTTGGAACATTTATCGCTTTTCTGATCAATACCGCAGCTGGCGGACTCTTCATTATAAACGAATAACTTCTATCATCAAAAATGCTGATTTCAAGAGGAATAATAGTATCTCCCATGTCTTTTGTAGCATTGTTGAATTCTGTACAAAACCCGGGAAGATTGATTCCATGAGGACCAAGCGCGGTACCAACCGGAGGTGCTGGATTAGCTTTTCCAGCAGGAAGCTGTATTTTCACAACTGTAAGTAATTCTTTAGCCATAATTCAATTTAATTAAAAGTACTTCTTTTGAAGTGCGTAACGAGCCTATTCTAGTGATTTTGCGCTGAAAGTCAACGGAATTTCACGCCAACCCATCCTATTTCTCCCACTCCAAAAGCTTCACGAGGTTTTTTATTTGTGAATGATATTCCTTCGGATAAGAAAAACCATATATCAAATTTCCCAGTTTAAAGGTCAAGAAAGCCGTATTTGGCCTGCGAGAATCATTTATAAAAAAGCTCCCGTCTCCGTATTGATTCGTCTCGTTTATTTCCAGTTCCAATCCTTCCGCCCCTCTTATTTTCAAAACTTTATAAACTTCGGAAAGAGAACTGCTTGGACCGGTGCTCAGGATATAAACCTTCGCAAACATCGTTTCATCGGATTTTATAATGAATTTTTTGACGGAAACATCGTAAAGATCGTCGGTATATATCGTTTTATACAAAGATCCGTCATGGGATTCCTCTTCCAAATAAGCGGAAATAAAACCGGCACTTTTGAGTTGTTCGTCGCGCAAATAAATATTTTTTGAAGCAATTACAAAATCGGCATCTTCAAAATCCACGGATGCAGTAGGCGAAGAAATGTCATCCGAAGTAGAAGGGGTTTTAAAAATATCTTCAGATTCAAAATCTCTGGAAATGGGAATTTCTTCAGGAATGATTTTAGGAATGACTTCGGGATCGACGACTTGAGATTCCAAATCAAATCCCAAACGCCCGGCTCCCAAAACATTTGCCCCACCGGCTTTTGAAATATCCAAACTGTCCGGCAAATTAAATTCTCCGGAAGTGAGATCGGACACGACATCCTTTGTGCGAAGTCCGGGAAGGTAATTGTTTACAACCATATCCGCCACCACAACGATGACCACAATCGATAAAACGACAGTAAATACGGTAAACTTTTGCATAAACAGATATTACGAAAAGACAGGATAAAATGCAAGCATTCAAACTTCAAAAAACTATTTCTTTTTAACTTGAGTAAAGTCGAGCTCGACCGGCGTTTCACGACCAAAGATGGTGATGAGCACTTTTACTTTTCCTTTATCTTCATCGATTATACTTATAAGTCCGTCATAATTTGCAAACGGCCCATCAAGAACGACAACATTGTCACCCACTGAAAAATCGATTTTAAATTTCGGTTCGGCTTGACCCATATGCCTTTTTATAACTTTCCATTCTTCAGGAGAAACAGGAATAGGAATGGTTCCGGAACCGACAAACCCTGTCACATTCGGAGTATTTCGCACAACATACCAGCTATCATCCGTAACAATCATATCCACCAAAACATATCCAGGGAAAATCCTTTTTTCTTCCGTCACGGGCTGCCCTTTTTTGATAACGATTTGAGTTTCTTTCGGAACGACCACATCAAAAATCAAGTCCTGCATGCCCAAAGACTCCATTCTTTGTTGCAAAGCTTCGCGAACGGCATCCTCATACCCAGAATAAGTGTGAATCACATACCAATTTCTACCTGTACCTTCAACTTGTCGTGACATATTTTAAATGTTTAATTTTAGAATATAGTTGTATATTTCGTTAAATCCGAAGTCCACAAAAGTCAAAGCTATAGTAGCGATTAGCACAAAAATAAAAACAATGATTGTAAGCTTCACGGCTTGGTTTTTTGTTGGCCAAGTGACCTTTCCGATTTCCTCGATACTCCCTTTTATATACCTTGTTATAGCGTTTTCTTTTAGGTTCATGATTGTGATTTAAACATTTTTAAAAGGCCCAAACAGCCTTTCGTGACGAAACTATACCACCAAACGAATAATAAAATCAAGCAAGTATTTTACTCTATTCCCGATATATCCCCTTGAGAGAAGTTTCGAAATCTGGTAAAATATACTAGAAGTTTTGGAAGTTTTAAGGAAAATTCTTAAGAAAACAAAAAACAAAATGAAAAAAGTGGCAAAGGTTTTACTTCAATTTATGCTAGTAATGAGTTTGATCCTCGTTTTTACAGGGATTTCTTCTATGGCTGCTCCGCTCATTCCGATTGGTGCTGACGCCGAGAGAGCCGCCTATGAGTCGGCAAAAATTCCGCTACCTCCGCAGGATCTGAATTCCGACGCTATAGTCGGGAAAGTGATCATGAGCGGACTGGGGTATGTGAAAGTGATTACAGTGGCTGTGGGAGTTTTGATGATAACGATTTTGGGATACAGACTGGTGATGAGCTCGGAAAACGAAGAAGAATTGACCAATGTAAAAAAAGGAATGATTTACACGATAGTGGCTTTTGCGATTATCAGCATGTCTCAGGATGTCGCGCAGATTTTCAATTTTGAAAAAACAACCATTTTGCAAAGTCCGACGGAGATTTTGAAAAGGGTGAATTTGTGGGATAAGCAAGTGGAAATCGTAATAAAATTCATAAAATATATCATTGCTTCTTTTGCGGCTGTGATGATCGTGAGGTCATCCATAAAGCTGATTACGGCGGGTGGAGAAGACGAAGAAGTGACGAAACATAAGCACAGTATTTTTTACAGTATCGGTGGACTTTTGCTCGTGTACGCGGGAGACATTTTTATCAACAAAGTTTTTTATGTTGTAAATACGAAAAAATATACAAGTGCGAAAGGGATAGATTGGAGCGTGGATGTAGGGCAAGGAGTGAAGGAAATTGTTGGGGTGACAAATATGATTGTGTCTTTTGTGGGCCCGATAGCTCTTTTGATGCTGATAGTGGCCGCGATTATGTATTTGGCGGCTGGGGGCGAAGATGAAAAAATGCAAAAAGCAAAGAGGATAATTGTAGCGGTGGTTGTCGGAATAGTGATAATTTATGGAGCTTTTGCTCTGGTGAATACCGTTGTTTTGGGAAGACTGTCGGCGGCGGAAGAAGCACTCGGAGAAACAGTTTTTAATATTATAAACTTGCCAATCGCTTAAATATGAAAAAATTTATAAAATCATTCTTGGCGGTAATCATTCTGGTAAACTTTGCGCTGATTTTGAATATGAGCATTGCGAGCGCGGCGGGAGCGGTTGATCCTTGCGCGGATAGCAGTAATAGTCAATTTCAAGTTGGGCCTCAATGTATGTTGTACAAGGCAGGAAGCCTCACCGGACTTCCCAGCTTTCTTACCGGCCAGCACAAAGACGCCCCAAATGACTACATGCAAGAAGGTGCCGGCACTCTCACCAGCCCGATTTATTTCGCGCTGGATGTTTTTAGATTTGCGGTAAGCGGAATAGCGATGATAGTCGTGATTATCGCAGCTTTAAGGCTAATCGCCAGTTCAAACGCCGAACAAGCTACGAAATCCAGAAACACTTTGGTGTATGGAGTTTTGGGATTGATTTTGATACAGATGGCGGACATGATAGTGAAAAAAATGTTTTTTGGAGAACAGGGCGAAGCTTTCGATGATCCAGCGATGGCTGAAGAATTTGGGAAAGCGACGGCCGGCGAACTCAGAGGAATAATAGGGATGATAAATATATTGATAGCGTCTGTGGCGGTACTCGTCATTATAGTAAGAGGAGTGATGGTTTTGGCAAGCGCGGGCGAAGAAGAAGCAATGGGAAAAGCGAAAAAACATATTGGGTATGCGCTTTTTGGGCTTGTTTCCGCGGGACTTTCGGATTTGATCGTTCGCGGATTTATTTTTCCGGAAGACGGATCAAGAATGCCTGATCTCGCTACGGGAAAAGAAATTTTGGTGATGATTACGAATTACATTTCCGGATTTATAGCGCTGGGAGCATTTTTGATATTGTTTTATGCCGGATATCTTTATGTGGTTTCTGCAGGAAAAGATGAGGCTACTGAAAAAGTTAAAAAATTATTTACTTCCGCGATTATCGCGCTGGTACTGGCGTTGGGATCTTTTGCTGCGGTGAATACTTTTGTAAAATTTGAAAAACCGGCGGATACACTGGACGAATTAGATACTTCGCCGGAAAATTCCGCTGTTCAATAAAATAAATTTATAATCAATATAAACAAAAATATCATGAAAAGAATAAAAAAACTTTTAGTCGCACTGGCTATCACCGCACTCGCTATGAATTTTCTGGCGGGAGTGGGGAGTACGGTGCAAGCGTTTAACTGGGGAGACGGGGGAGACTGGGGAGAACTCCTTTTTGGCGGAGGAAAAGAAGGAGCTCTTTCATTTACGCAGTATCAAGGCGGCCTTGCCGAGCTTGATGCGGAAGGATATGACAGCGCCCTTACGGCTTCCGGAGATTTGAAAGAATTTGTGCTGAGAGTGGTAAATTTTGCTCTCGGATTTTTGGGATTGATCGCGGTATTGATGATTATTTACGCGGGCGTTGTTTATGTGACTTCCGCAGGCCAAGATGAAAAAACCGGAAACGCGAAAAAAACTATTACATATGCGACCATAGGTTTATTGATAGTTTTAGGATCATTTGCCTTTGTAAATACGGTGATCAGATCGGCTGTCATTGGAGAAGGAGGAAAAGGAGGAGGTGGAATTATGGGACAAACTCAAGGAAGGGGATTTAACGCAATAGCGGAAGAAGTGAAAGGAATAGCTCTGGATATTTACACGGGATATGTGGAATTGGCGGACAACACGGAAATTTTCAACGACATCCAAACCGACATGGATAAAACTTCTTTAAAGATTGAGAGTTTGCCTAGCAGGGCGGAAGTGAATGCCTTTTTGCAAAGCACGAAAGCGAAATTGAATTCCATGAAAGCAAAAACAGGAAATCTCACGGAAGTGACAGCGCAAATAAATGAAAAAATCAGAGAAATTGAAGATAAAATGGATGAATTGAATACATATGGGACCAAGGGATTAGTGAAAATAGAAAAGAGTGGGGAGGCAGGGAATTGTGATCCTGCAGAAGATGGGTTCTGGGACGAATTTAAAGAAATGTGGGTTGGAAAAGAGAAGTGTGTAGATCAAGGATATGTCCCAAACGATGCCGGAGCGGATTTCCTAAATGAATGGAATGCCTACAAAACAAATACAGCAACCACAAGCCCAAACCTCGTCTTTGACGAGATCATAACAAATCTCGGTGAAGCCTACGCAAAAAGATTATCAAAGAATTTGGACAGATTATTCGAAATTCATGATTCGATAAAATCAATCGATGCTATAAAGAACGGAAAAGCAAATGAATATTATACAACAATGCTGGACAATACGACTGCGGCAAATATTGTAAGCAAATCTTATGCCGGAAGTTATGGAGATTTATACACTGCAGTTACTACATGGGATAAAACAAAAATCGTTGACACCGCCGAAGATTACTTAGTTCCCGCCCTCGAAGCGCACAGCAAATACTACGCGGAATTATCAAAACTTCAATTTGTAAACGCGGTTTTGACTGCGGATATAATTAGAGGAAATGAAGGAATGACTGTGATTTTTGATGTCGGACAAAGTTCCGATCCGGCTGGTGGAAGTATCCTAAAGAATAGTATAATTTGGGATCCTGCAGGCCAATTGGTGGTGAATGGAGTGTTGAGTTTGGAAGATAGCACTGTATCGACTTTTGCAAAAGAAAACGACATGATTTGCGAAGAATCCAACGACGGAATCTCTGACACAGGATTGCGATGCACATTTTTTAAAGCCGGCACATATCTAGCCACAGTAATCATAAACTCAAACGAACCTGATAAATACGGCCCCGGAGTGAGCTTCCTCAGAATCACTGTAAATCCTCCGACTACAAAAATAAATTTAAAGGCTAAAATGGGAGATAATAGAAAAATCGATATTATGAAATATGAAGAAGAAGACACCGGAAACTTACAAACACCCGAGAAAGCCACTCCATCCACAAGAATAAACAAAAGCAGAATAGACATAGTGGACACCGAGATTAAGAACCTCACATTTGACGCTTCGGAAACGACTAATGTCTACATGTACAAATGGAACTTTGGAAATGGAGAAGTGCTGGATTGGGGCGCACAAAATTCCATTGTAGGATCCGCTCAATTCGGTGACTATCCGGTCGGTTCGTATCAAATTACTCTCGAGGTAATGAATGAAGCTGGCGTCGTGGATAAAAAGATTTTTACACTCGCTGTCAAAAAAATAGCAGCGAACATATCGGAAATAAACATCCCAGGTTTACCAAAAGGCACAGCGACCGTAAAAGTCCCGATCACATTTGACGGAAGCTCCTCCACGGCTTCTACCGGGAACAAAATTGATTCTTACAAATGGGAAATATCCAAGCTTGAACATAAAGCAGCAAATGAGGCAACGATTGAAACCCCATTTGTAACGAAGCAAGGACCAACCATGTCCACTTACACCCACACATTTGATAAAGCTGGCCTGTACAAGGTGAAATTAACCGTTGAAGGATCTGGGAGTGGACCAGCCAACACCTCAACTTCTGAAATCGATTTGAAAGTGATTTCAAAACCGCCAGTCGCGGAATTCAACTACGAAATTCCGGAAAAAACACAGCCCAGCACGGTAGTCTTTGAAAATGAAAGCATCGATCCCGAAGATGATGAATTAAAATACACATGGGCTATCAATCCTGATAAAGACGATATTAAAGGAGCATCTCCAGGAAAACAAAATTGGGAATTCATTTCCGGCGACGACCTCAATTCCGAAAACCCAACAATAAAATTCAACGAAAAAGGAAAATATAAAATAAAACTGAAAGCTGAGGTCGCAACAGTGACGGAAGGCGAAGAAGTTTCCGAAATTGAAAAAGAAATCGAAATCACCGACATTCTGGACATCTCTTGGGATAAAGCTAAACAAAAAACCGTCGGGAAAACCGGTGAAGATGTGGACTTTTACTTCAACAGCACTAACGCTGTCGCCTACGAAATAGATTTCGGCGATGGAGACACGGAAGTAGGAGAATCATTTCCGCCAGAAGCTCCAATTCAGCACAAATATCGACAATCCGGCAAATACATCGTAACGGTCACCGTTTACGACGAAGATGACGATGAAAATTCGATAAAGAAAAAAATGTTGATAAGCGGAGCGGATATGCCAGCCGCTTACGCTAGTGTTTTTGTGAACGGGGCGGAAATCATAGACAATACGGAACCAGTCGAAGTCACTCGCGCGGACGAACTGCTCTTCTCTGCCGCACAATCCGTAAATACGGATGGAACAGGAAGAAAATTGAAATACAGTTGGGATCTCGGAGATATGACAAAAAGTTCCCTAAAGGAAGTTTCTCATTCTTATGAGGAGCTCAGCCCGAAAGATACGGGATTTTACGAAGTGAACTTGTCGGTTTTTGATGAAAAGGACGCGACCAAAACAAGCACCGATAAAATGCAGATAAATGTTTGCCCTGCCCCTCCGAAATACACCTCCATTGAAATAACCCCTCAGCTAAGTGGAAAAGATTTAATCACTCCGGCAATTATAAATGTAAAAGCTTACGGGGTTAAGGATGCGGATAATGGAAAAATCGTAAAATACAGATGGTGGTATTTTGATCCGAAAAAACCGAATGAAGAATACGGAATGGTGATAACCACTGCTCCAGCAGCACAGCTTACTATAGGGTCGCAAGGAAATCCGAATGAAAAAAAGGAATACGCCATAGGATTGGAAATAACGGATGATGACGGGCTCACATATTGCAATACGGAAGGGTGCAAGCCCGCTATGATCGCTTCATACAAACAATATCCGACTTGTAAAAAAATGCAGATATTGGCTGAAAAAGAAATGAAGAAAAATTACGCAACAATCATTGTCATAAACGAAAAAAACGAGCTTCCGAAAGCGACTTTCAAAGCAAGTAAAACAAGTTTAAAAGTAGGGGAGGAAATAACTTTTACGAGTTCTTCCACAGATTCGGATGGGAAAATAGTAAAGTATCAATGGGATGTGGAAGGGGACGGATTTTACAACAATGCTCCAACCGACAAGGCAAGCATAACCCACAAATACACTTCAAAAAACATGGAGGGATATGGAGTGAAATTGAAAGTCACGGATAATAAAGGGGGAGAGGCGGTTTCGGAAGCAACGAAAATATATGTCGATGCGATAGCGAAAGAGCCGGAGGCAGATTTTTCATACGAAGTTGTAGCAGAAAGCGGAGGTCAAACAATACAATTTAAAGACAATTCAAAGGCGGATGATGATGCAGGAACAAAGATAATTAAATATTTATGGGATTTTGGAACGGAGGAGGGTGGAAGTTCGAACAAGACAATCAAAAATCCGCAAAAAAGGTATTCGAAAGAAGGAACTTACGAAGTAAAACTAACGGTCACTGATGATCAAGGAAATACTGATGAGAAAAAAAAATCTGTCATCGTTAAGTTTGTAGCGGTGACAGTCGATTCCCCTCCGCCAGCCTCGACCACTCCTGACGCACCACCAGTATCCACCAGCTTGACAGGAACTTCACCGACAGCAACAGTGCCAGAAGATACGACTACTTCTCCAGTTGTATCGGGAAATCAACCGGTAGGGCTCGGAGTGGGGATTGGAAATAATCCTATTGGGCAAACGCCTCCTGCAAGCCAATCAGACATTCCTCAGGAAATTCCGGGTGGGGTTCCGATTGTTCCGGTATTGACGGTGAGAATTATTGAAAATGGAATTATCACAACTCCAACCACAGATAATGCTGGTATTATATATTTGACTAACCCTGCGCAGAGAGTGATATTAGATTTTAGAGGGTCTACTGGAGGAGATGAGAAGAACGAATACATTATAGACAAAAATATTTACTATGATACAAAAGGGGATGGCATTAGGGATAACGACAGAGATTACGCCACTACTCAGAAAGGAACACTTGAAACATTTTTAGATAAAAATTGGGGACAAATACATACTTTGAAATTAACGGTGAGAGATGCGAAAGGGAATGAAAATTCTGTCCTTCAAAAAATAAAACTTAATTATTAAAATATGACAAATCAAGAAAATCCTCCAAAAAACACAAAAGACATAGATTTTGGAGTGGAAGATGATTCTCAAACAAAAACGGATCAACCAAAAATAAACAATTATGCGAATGAGAAGCCGGCTTCGACTCCGGACACTTCCGCTCAAGCGAAAGTTGATCCCGTAGCCGTCACTCCTGCTATTACGCCCGTTGAAAAACCGGCTCAGGAAGCCACTCCAGCTCCCGCCGCCACTTCAGCTCCGACCGCAACTCCCGCCGCCACTCCAGCCCCCGCCGCCACTCCCGCCCAGCCAGCCACACAGTCTCAGCCCACTCAAGCCGCCGGAGTAGTGAGAAATCCAATCAGCAGTAGCAAAGCATTAGCGGGATTTTTGGGAATTTTTGGAGGACTAGTTTTGATTTTCTTGGCATTGTCATTCATTTTCGTAGCGCAAACAGACAAAGACACAAATCCAGTAGCAAGACTTTTGGGAGTGAATGAAGCCGGATTTGTAAACGGCTTAATCACATTTATTCATGTGATATTCGTAATTTGCGCGTTAATCGCATTTACATTCGCAATGGTAGGATTGTTCAAAGCCAGCATGGCGAAAAAAGAAGACAAAATCACTCGCAAACAAGGCATAAAAACGGCGGTCGTCTCAGGAGCGGTTTTGATGCTGATTTTAATGTTATGGATTTTCGTATACCTATATTTGGATTCAAAAAGAATAAAACAAGCCGCCGAAATAAAAGATCCGATTATGACGGAGCCGGCCATCACCACAAATTTGACGGCGCCCATTTCGATCAGATTCGACGCGTCAAATGTTCCGGTAAATTCCAGACAATTTCAAATCATTTCGTATGAATGGAATTTTGGAGATGGGAGCAAAGGCACAAATCAAATAGTTGTTCACGAATATGAAAGCAAAGGAACGACTGGCAGATTCAATGTTCAGCTCACCGTTACGAAATTAAATAAAACCACGGGAGAAGAAACTCAAGACATTTACACCAGAATTATCACCATCGCAAACGAAGCCATAAACGCTTCCTTTGAAGCGACTCCGCAGTCGGGAGAGATTCCTTTGACGGTGGAATTCGATGCGAGCGCGTCGACTGATCCAGACGGAAAACTCGTTCGTTATGAATGGGATTTCACGGGAAATGGCGATTTTTCGGATGCGGAAGGGATAAAAGTTTCTCACAAATTTGAAAAAATCGGCAAATACAAAGTAGCTCTCAGAGTGACTTCGGCGCTGGGAGATTATGAGATTGTGGAAAAAGAAATTGTGGCGAAAGAAGCCGTGCGTCCGGAGGCGGTGATAGAAGTGGTGGAAAGTCCGAGCGAATATCTCGCAGGAGTTTCATATGTGTTTAAAGCCGACAAATCCACTTCTCCAAAAGGAAAAATTACAAAATATTCTTGGGATTTTGGAGATGGAAGCAAAGTCGAGACTACATCGACAGTGGCTCACACATTCACAAAAGAAGGAAATTTTGAAGTGGTGCTGAAAGTGACGGATGAAGTGAATGAAGAAGGAACAATCAAAAAAACAGTTTCAGTAAAATCTCCGCAAGGCACGCCGAGAGCAGTTATAAAAACGGATCCGACAATCGCGACCGGAGCGACGGCGATTACAGGAAACATTCCTTTTACGGTTGCTTTTGATGCGAGTGGGACGACTGATAGCGACAACAATATCGTGGATTATAAATGGGATTTCAACGGAGACGAAATTGACGACGGATTTGGGCAAAAAGTTGTGCATACATACAATTTGGAAGGAACATATACGGTAAAGTTGACTGTGCTTGATGCCGATGGAAATAAAGGAACGGCGACGACTTTTGTAAAAGCGGAAGCGCAAGGAATTACCGCGATTTTGGAAGCGAATCCGATAGAAGGGGAGTCTCCGATGACGGTCGAATTTGACGCGAGCGGATCTATTTTTCCGAAAGGCCAAATAACCAGTTATCAATGGGATTTCGGAGATGGTTCTTCACCAAAATTGGGACCTGCGAAAATGAATCACAAATACACGGCGATAGGCACATATACGGCAAAAGTGACAGTCATAGGCTCCGACAATTCAAGGGCGGAAAGAAGTATTTTGATCACGGTGCGCGAAACGGCTTTGACGGCATGTTTCTTATCTGTTTTCGAACAAGGAAAAGCTCCGTTGCAAACTTCTTTTGATCCGAGCTGTTCTACAGGTTCAATCAGTCGTTATTTCTGGGATTTCGCAGATGGAAACAGTTCCACAGAAAGAAAACCGATGCATGTATTCCAAGATCCGGGCCTTTACAATGTCACCCTCGAAATTTCCGATTCCGACAACAACACCAGCAAAGCCGAGGTGAAGATTACTGTGGAGTAGGGGGGGGGAATTATGGATAAGTGCAGGTTCCTGTTAAAAGACTACAGATTTCTTCAGACTCACAATCTTCGTTAGTTTTGCATTCGATTATGGCGCAATATCCTCCAGTCTTGGCCTTGTCAGCATACGGAGAAAACCTGAATTCATCACCAAAAATGATATCACAATCATTTTCATCTCTAGCAAGACTTAGACATACATTTGGAGATATTTTTTCGTCAATACCAAAAGAACAGGCTTCTCCTTGGGCACAATCCTCATGTGAAGAACATTTTTTATAACATTCCTCAAAATCAGTATTTAGGAATAAGCAAAAAGTATCGGAATCTATACATTTTTTATTGGAACAATATCCACTACAACAATCGTTGTGTGCAGAGCAGTCATTATCAACAGATCTACACCCATATCTTGTAGCCGCACATTTTGCAGTATCAAGACCATCTTCTCCGCATTCCCAGTAAGCGTAGCAAGGGCCTGAAGCTGGAGTTGAGCAAGT
>JAQVVS010000021.1 GCA_028698865.1 Candidatus Altimarinota bacterium
GCGGATTTCGCCAGATCAAAAGGGCTGAAGGTTGAAAGCGCTAAAGAATACTCAAAATACACATCAAACGCGGCTAATATTAATCTTTATAGGCAGGTTTTGGGGTAGAGAAAAGATTTACCGGCCTGAGTGCCTACGCTTCCTCCTGAGCTTCGATCATAGCTTTAATTGCCATTACGCCTACGATTGTGGATCTCTCCTGCTCAGCGAGTTTCATAGAAATAAACTTCAAAGTTTCTTTGATATCTGGAATCATTTTGTATTCCAACGCATTTACTCGTCGTCTAGTTGTTTCCAATTCAACAGCCAATCGTTCAGCTTGTTTTTCGATTTCCGCAAGTTTTATAAGCAGTAAAAACACGTCTTGAAAGGATTTTAATGCTGTATCCAATTCCGCACTAGTTTGCAAATAACCATAGTTTAAAATATCTCCTTCTTGCTTTATTTTGAAATATGGAATATGCACACTCATTACGTTTTTTGTTTCCACTTCGAGTTCGGTTGTAGCAGATGGATAAAGCAAAGCTGTTTCAAGCATCGCAGGATGCATCATTGAAGAAGCAAACATGAAGTTTTTGAAAGCTCCTCCAAGTTTTGATTCGACTTCACGACGCATTGTCTTTGCTTCACGGATAATTTCCATGAATTTTTGCATCAACCCATCTTGCTTATCCTTCAAAAGTTTATGTCCGCGATTGGCGCTCTTTAATCTCCTTTTGAGATTAAGGAGCTCCATTCTGGTTGGTTTTACATTTAGTTTAGCCATATTGTTTTTTAAGGTTGTTTTGCTGTCGCAAAACGTTTTATTGTAGGGACACTTCGCCCGCTACGCTTGCTTCGTGTCTGGCAAATATTTTTCGATGAATTCGCTCTTCACACGTTTCAATTCTGATTTTGGAAGCATAGTCATCAATTCCCAAGAAAGATTTAAAGTTTCTTCGATGGAACGATCTTCTGTTTCTTCTTGAGTGATAAATCTTTTTTCGAATGCTTTTGCGAATTTCAAATATTTCAAATCTGTTTCAGAAAGCGCAGACTCTCCAAGGATAACCGCAAGATCTCTTACTTCAAGACCTCTCGCGAAAGCGGCATACATTTGTCCGAATACACCTTCGTGATCTTCACGAGTAACTTTTCTGGCAGTTGGAGAAAGACGAGAAAGAGAAGGAAGTACATTTACAGGTGGGTAAATACCTTCACGATGTAAATCTCTGGAAAGTACAATCTGCCCTTCTGTAATATATCCTGTAAGATCTGGAATCGGATGAGTGATATCATCTTCCGGCATAGTCAAAATTGGAATCTGAGTAATCGAACCTTTCTTTCCTTTTACACGACCAGCTCTTTCGTAGATCGTAGCCAAGTCGGTATAAAGATAACCCGGATATCCACGACGTCCCGGAACCTCTTTACGAGCGGCTGATACTTCACGCAAAGCTTCACAATAGTTTGTAAGATCGGTAAGAATTACCAAAACGTGCATGTCTTTTTCAAATGCTAAATACTCAGCCGTTGTAAGAGCTAAACGAGGAGTAGCAATACGTTCTACTACTGGATCGGCAGCTGTATTCAAGAACATTACAGATCTGTTGATAGCTCCAGTTTTCTTAAATTCATTTGTGAAATACTCAGCTTCTTCAAAGGTTACACCCATTGCGGCAAAAATTACCGCTGTGTTTGATTCTTCTCCACGCACTTTACATTGACGAGCGATTTGAGCAGCTACACGAGAGTGAGGAAGACCGGCTCCTGAGAAGATAGGAAGTTTTTGTCCACGAACCAAAGTATTTAAACAGTCGATTGTGGAAATACCTGTTTGATAAAAGTCATTTGGAAAGTCTCTGGAGTAGGGATTTAAAGGAGCTCCATTGATATTCAATTTTTTCTCTGGAATAACTGCGGCTCCGCCATCAATTGGCTTACCACTTCCTGAGAAAACGCGTCCCAACATGTCAGGAGAAACTCCAATTTCCATTGGTTTCCCAAGAAATTTAGCTTTTGTTCCTTCAGTAGTGATTCCTTGTGTGGATTCAAACATCTGAACAAGAGCTTTGTCGTTATGTACTTCCAACACGCGGCCCATACGAATGGCTCCTTCCGTGGTCGTCATCTCAACAAGTTCTTCATATTTTACACCTTCAACTCCTTCTACGAGGATGAGTGGCCCGGCCACCGATTTTAATGTCTTATATTCTTTCTGCATGGTATTTAAGGATTATTATTTATTTGATTATTGGTACTACGCCGACGCTTTGCCGCTGCCATAGGCTTGAATAGCTGTTTTTATTTCTTTGTATAAATCTTCGTATTTCTCAAGCTGATCTCTTGGAATATCCTTTGCTTTAACCACTTTTTCCATGATTGGTAATTTAAGGAAATCATCGAATGAAAAGTTTTCTCTTTCAATCAAAGGAAGAGCTTCATGATAAACAGACAAAATACATTTCAAAATCCAATATTGTTTCTTTAGCGGAGTGTAAGCATCTTCATAATCGAATGCATTTTGGAAAAGGAAATCTTCACGAAGTGATTTTGCGGTTTCTAGAACGAGTCTTTCTTTCGGAGAAAGCGCATCCATTCCGACAAGGTTTACGATTTCCGCAAGAGAAGCTTCTTGTTGAAGCAAATTCATAGCTTCTATTTTTAGTGGTTCGTATTCTTCGGAAACTTCTTTTTTCCAATAATCTCTAACGTTATCCATGTAAAGAGAATAGCTGGCCAACCAGTTTATAGCTGGGAAATGGCGTTTGTAAGCTAGTTTTGCATCTAGTCCCCAGAATACTTTTGTAACACGAAGAGTGTTTTGAGTAACAGGTTCGGAAAGGTCTCCACCTGGAGGAGATACGGCTCCAATAGCTGTGACCGAACCTTCACGTCCTTCTGATCCATAACATTTTACATAACCAGCTCTCTCATAAAACTCAGCTGTTTTTGAACCAAGATAAGCTGGATAACCTTCTTCACCGGGCATTTCTTCAAGACGTCCTGACATTTCACGAAGAGCTTCAGCCCAACGAGAAGTAGAGTCCGCCATAAGAGCTACGTTGTAGCCCATATCACGATAATATTCAGCAATTGTAATTCCTGTATAAACGGAAGCTTCACGAGCCGCTACTGGCATATTTGAAGTGTTTGCAATAAGGATTGTTCTCTTCATCAAAGGTTCTCCAGTGTTTGGATCTTTCAAATGAGGGAATTCCATAAGTACATCCGTCATCTCGTTTCCGCGCTCTCCGCAACCGATATAAACGATAACTTGAGCATCGCAGAATTTTGCTAGTGATTGCTGAGTAACAGTCTTTCCAGCCCCGAAAGGTCCCGGAATACATCCAGCTCCACCTTTTGCAATTGGGAAAAGAGTATCCAAAATTCTAGTTCCTGTAACTAATGGTTCTTTTGGAACTGTTTTTTGATTTACTGGACGAGGTCTTCTGATTGACCATTTTTGAAGCATAGTCAATTCATGAGATTTTCCATCTTCATCTTTTACTTCTGCAACAACATCATCGATTGTGTATTCTCCACTCTTAATATCAGTCAAAGTGGCCTTGCCAATTGTTGGCGGAACCATGATTTTATGATTGATAAGAGTAGTTTCTTCCACTTCTCCGATAATATCTCCTCCTTGCACTGTATCCCCTTTTGATTTCAAAGGTTTAAATTTCCATTTTGCAGAATGATCAAGTCCAGGAACATCAATTCCTCTGGTGATGTATGCTCCCGCAACTTTTTCAATCAACTGAAGAGGTCTTTGTATTCCATCGTAAATTGACGTAAGAAGTCCAGGGCCTAGTTCTACAGACATAGTCATCCCTGTGCGATATACATTTTCTCCAGGACCAATTCCTGATGTATCTTCATATACCTGTATAGATGCTTCATCTCCATCAAGCTCAATGATTTCACCCATAAGCTTTTCATCAGAGACACGAACTACTTCATACATCTTTGCATCTCTCATTCCGTTCGCCACAACAAGCGGACCGGATACTTTTATTACTTTTCCTTCTTTCATAATATTTAAGAGTTAGTTGAGTGATTTATTTAAAATAATTTATTTATCTCCGAATATGTCGCTACCCACAGCCCTTTCCACCATTTTTCCTATTCTTTTTAACCCGTAACCGGAAGTTCCTTTTGGACTTGGCACCGGAACTATCGCCGGCAAAGCGTCCTCAGAAAGATTTTTGTAATCTTCCTCGGATATTTTCATCGCTAGGTCTTCAATAATAAATATAACCGCATACGCTGGCCTAGCTTCTCCAAGTCTTTCATCATCTACAACTTCTTTCTTTTTTATTTCGTAAAGAACTGCCGTAGCCTCAGTCGCATCATTAGCATTGTAAGTATCAAGGCCCAATGCCTTGAAGCCGAGGATTGAATCCTTATTCCCAACTATAGCTATTTTAAATTTATTATTCATTTTATTTAGTAAAGTTTTCTTATTCTTTTCTGAATTTCTTCCGCAGAAATCCCATTTAGCTTGTTGATCATAATCATTCTAATTATCAGTGCATTATTTTTATTTGCTAAAAAATATGCAACCACCGGCTCGGGGCCAAAAGCTGTTTGTTTAGCCTTGCGAATGTGATCCAAAAGATAATTTTCAATCTCTCTCTCAAGATAAATAAAACATTGTTCTTCGACATATCTTTGATATCCAGTGCTGATTATCTTTCCATACGGAGAAGCCTTCATTATTTCTGGGAATTTTTCCAAAGGCTCTTTGTATGCAGATTTGAATTTCTCATAAGGGATTGTGCCGTTCCAGATGAATGCTATTTCGAACAAATGTAATTCTTTATCCTGATGTTTCATTCGGAAAAACAACTTAATGTTGTTTAGGTCTATAAATTTCCTTATGTATTCAACCAAAAATTCACTTTTTAAATCTTTCGCAATTCCAAAAAGAATCTTCATCATTTTCTGATCCAAATATAAATCTATCACTTCTGGATTTTGATTTTCTTTTTTAAACAAAACCTCGGCTTTCCTGATTTTTTTCTTCAGATAAGACTCTGTATTTTCTGGCAATCCGAATGCGGCATCTTTTTCATCAAAAATAAAAATTCTCAAAGCTTCTTTTTTGATAGTGCCCAAGTCGCTTATTATAAAATCAATTTCTTCCACTGATTTACCGCTAAGTTTAGCCTTTAAAAAAGTTTTTATATTGTGAAAATCATATTCCAAAAATATAAAATCCAAGGCTTTTTTATTCGGCAATATTTTTTCATAAAGATCCTTTATGTCTTTCAATCCTGAATCAAGAACTTTCTGAAAATCTGATGGAGATTTTATTCCGGCTTTGTTATCTGCAAAATCCAATTCGTTTAAGATTTTGAAAACATCTTCCGGTCCTTCGCCAAGCATCATTCGATCCATTTCGTTATCCTTCAACAAGAGAGTTTCAAGCGCGCGAACTCTCCCCACGCTATAAGCGTAATCATACTTACTACTGAATTTTATTTTTTTATAAGTGCCCATTAAAACAATAATTTATTAATCTCTATTTCTAAATTTTCAACAAGCTGTTTACCTATAATCGTTTCAAAAGAGTTGTCTATTTCAACCTTGTCGGTTTTCAAAATAAATCCTCCTTTTATCTGAACACTCTTGTCTGATAATTCAAATTTCTTATCGGCATTTTTCATCGCCTTTTTAGTAATTTCTTCAAATCCTTTTGCCGGAAAAATAACAATCCCTTCGTCTTTTAAATCGATCTTTTTAAACATCCCAGCAAGAATATCTTCAAGATTTTTAGCTCTTGATAATTCCTCAATCGCTTTCTCAATGGTTTCGGCTATCAATTTTCTCTTAGCCACCAATAAAGAATTTTTTGCTTCCATTTCCCCAAGCCTTTCCGCTTTTCCCAAGATTTTTTTACGCTTTTCCACAATTCTTGTTTCCATGTCGGAATCAATCTCCTTTTTCTTGCCCTCGTACTTTTTCTCCAACTCTTTCTTTTTCAACTCGAAATCGTGCTCCATTTGAGCAATTTTCTTTTCGGCCTCTTTATTTATTTTTTCAATAATATCTGTTAAAGCCATTTTTATAATGTTAGTTATTGTCTTATTCATGACCCTTATCTCCCCCGGATAAGAGCCACTAAACAAAACAACAAGCTTTTTATAGCTTGATGAAGAATATAAGCAATGCACTGATCAAAAATCCAAGTACCGCATATGTCTCAACCATCGCTGAAAGAACCATAGCTTTACCTGCCTGAGCAGCATCTTTTGCAACCATGTTCATACCTGCAGCAGATACTTTTCCTTGTTGAATTCCTGAAACCAAACATGTAAATCCAGCTGGAAGACAAGCAAAGAAAATTTGCCATCCTTGAGCCATTGTAAGGTCTTTCGCTTCTCCTCCCAAGATACCTGTGAAAAGAAGAACTAAGAATCCGATAAGGAATCCGTAAATTCCTTGTGTTCCTGGTAGAGCTTCCAGTACCAACACTTTTCCGAATTTCTCCGGATGTTCTGTTGTTACTCCCGCTCCCGCTTGTCCGGCTGTAGATACTCCGTATGCTGATCCAAGTCCTCCAAGGACTACGGCGATACCAGCTCCGAACAAAGCTAGAGATAGCCCTCCCCATTGTGCGAAAAATTCTGTCATAGTTTTTGGGTTAATTTATTATTTTTTTATATAAATATACTTATTTTTCTTGCTAAAAGGTCTAAACTCCAATCCTCCTCCCTCCATAAACTTTCCAAAAAACTCAACAAATTGCAAACGTCCAGAATGGATGTAAGCACCAAGAGAATTAATCAGTAAGTTAAATAAATGCCCTCCAATAAATATTACCACCATTAAAACCCAACCAATCACAGGAATCATATCTTTAACTAGAACTCCAATAATATTCACCGCCAAACCAATGATCGCCGTCGCCAAGCCTAAAGCCAAAAGGCGAGAGTATGAGAGAATGTCACTCATATAACCAACCAATCCATATAAACTTAAAAAACCTTTCAACATTCCCACTATCATTCCTACTACTGACATTATAAGTTTTTGTGCCACGGTTTTTGCGCCTTTAAAGTTGCCGTAGGCTGTTCTTATTACACTCAATCCAATTATTAATCCAAATGCTGACGATAATAGATTTTTAGTCAAAGGGCCGAACGCTTCTGGGATAACGCCAGCCTTTGTCAAAATAAACAGCCCTAGCGTCACCAACATATAACACCACGGAGCCACCTCTAAAAGAGCTTCTTTTTTGTCATAATTGAAAAATTCATGAAAAAATTTCATAAATGTTCCAACGGTAACCTGAATAAATCCAAGTACTGCCGCTATAATCAACACAGTCAAAGGATCCGTTAAAGCGTTGACCTTTTGGAACAAGAACATCCTTTCTCCTTCAGCTGTTAAATAAGTTAAAGATTCCGGAACTTGATCAGCGGTCAACCCGAACCATCCTCCGAAAATTGCGCCTATAAAAAATGTAACGACTCCACCATACATAAGTAATTTAACCAATTTTCTTGTTTCCGTAGGCAAATTAACAAATTTTAAAACCAAAGCTGTAGCTATAAACATCACAATCCCATACCCAGCATCTGTAAGACAAAGTCCAAAATAAATAATAAAGAAAGCGGCTAGATAAGGAGTAGGATCCAATTCTGTAGACTTTGGTAGTCCAAAAATTTTCGTAACCGCCTCAAAAGGTGAAAGATAACGGTTGTTGTTTATAGTCACAGGAACTTCTTCTCCATCATCAGGCTTGATATCAATTATAATAAATTCTTTTGTCATTTTTTCGAGGACGGATTCAATCTTAGACTGCTCTTTTTTTATCATCCAACCCGTTATAATAAAGTTTGACATTGTGTGCTCACTTTTTTCCCCTTCTTGATTCTTTTCTATCTCCCAAAGCAAAAAGTCGTGAACTATCTTCAAAGCCCTAAGATTTTCAGCGATCTTCTTAAGATTTTTTTCATATTTTTTTATCTCTTTCTGACAAGCCTCTTTTTTCTCCTCCCAATCACAAATAAGATCTTTAATATATCCTTTTGCATTTGGAAGTTCCGCTTTCATGAATTTATATTTCGACAAAAGCGCTTCAACTTCTTTCCTAACATCATTATAATAAATAATAACGAAAGATGCCCATTGAGAGGTTAAGTCTATCTTAGAAAGTTCAATCAGCTTGCTTATTTTCGCAGACTCTTCACTAAACTCTTCAAATTGTATTGATCTGATCTTTCCTATTTCTACAATTGCCGTATCCGTATCCTTCAAATCCTCTATTTTAAATGAACATTTTTCAATCTCTTTGTATTGATCAATCATTCCCTGCAAAATACTTATTTCGTTAATGGCATTGTTTTTCTTATCTTCTATTTCCATGCACTCTTTAACTATTTCCTTATGGTTAACTTTTTTCGCCTCTTCTTCAACCTCAGCCTCAGTTAACTCTATTGACTCCCCAAAAAGTCCCTTTTTTTCTTGATACTTCGAAAGCAATCCGATTGCAAAATTCACGTTAGCGTAATCCAACTCAACAGACTTGCCCTGGCTAGAGTATTTTTTCACATCTTTTTGAGCATCTATAATCTGGATACTCCCTTCGTCCTGCAAAGCTTTTAATATTTTGCCTTTTTGCTCTGCGCTTGCGACGATTTGAACTTTTTTTATCTTTGCTACTGGCATAATTTACCTATTTTATAGAAGATTCGAATACTTGAATCACCATTTTTACACCTTTTTCCTGCTTCCCCTCCGCAGCCTTCACTATACCTTCCCTATCTCTTTCAGCCGCAGATATTTTATCTTTTAAAATTTTTGTTGCCTCTTCTTTTGCTATTTCCAATTCTTCATTCCCCTTTTCTCTTCGAGCTTCCTCAAATGAACGTGTTTTTTTTATTAAATCATCTTCAAATTTTCGTAATTCAGCCTCTATTCGTTGAGATTCTTTTTCAACTTTTTCAAGGGCTTCTTCTTCCGTCTTTTTGATCTGAGAGATTGGATCGTTTTGATTAGTCATATGTGTATTTTCCCTTTATTGAAGTATAAAAAACCTTATTGTATATAGATAAGGTTAGGATTTTTTAACGGACGAAGTTTAGATATGAGAAATGGAAAAGTCAATCCTAAAAATTTAATAATTTAGCCAAAACCTCTATTTGAGTTGACAGCCAGGTGAGTTTTGTGGGGGTTGATTATTCGCAAAAACCTCTCGAAATCGGCTGAATCTGCCTTCAAACATGGGGAGAAGTTCCGGACGGGTTTTTATGGCTTCAAGCATATCGCTTATGTATCTGACGGAAGTGTAAAACCTCAATTCCAGTTCGTCCCTGAATTTTTCCATATCTCCATATTCTGTGGTGAAAGCCCCGAAACTCGCATTGAAACTTTCCCAATCCATATCCCCGTTCGGGAGCCTTTTTATTTTTCCCGATTCGTACGCCTCTTTCCACAAAGCCGTTCCCGGAAACGGTGTAAATAGCGGAATATATGCTATGAGCAAGCCTTTCAATTCACTGAATTTCGCAAATCCTTCCAGCACTTCTTCCCTACTTTCTCCAAAATTTCCTATTATATAATCTCCGCAAACAAGAATTCCGTTTCTTTGCGCTTTATCTATCGCCTTCTGTGCACATTCGAAATACAAATCGCTCAAATCTCGGCCTGACTCCTTTTGTTCCGAGGTTAGCATTGCTCGAATCATCGGCTCTTTGTTGTATTTTTTCAAAGTTTTTGCGTTGAAAGATTCTATTCCAATTGTAAAAGAGCCAAATCCAACTTTTTTCATTCTTTTCAAAAGTTCTTCATCCATGCGAAGCAAATCGTTTATACTCGCAAAAGTGTCAATGTCGACCTTTACAGTTTCGCCAAATCCTCTTTCTTCCATAATGGTCACCAATTCCTCGACCCACTTCATATTCGCAAAAAAATCTTCATCGGTAAAAGTGATCACTTCCGGACTTTTTTCCGATATCAATTTCAAAATATATTCAATCGCTCGCGAAGGCGTAAACGATGAAATTCCTCTGCCGTAAACCGTCGGAGTCGAACAAAATCCGCAATTAAACCTGCAAGCTCTCTTTGCATGCACGCTCAAATCCAAGTTTCTCGTCCTCTTGTCCCTATAAATATTATGATTTAATCCTTCCCAAGAAGGATCTTCCAAAACATTCAAATCTCTTATTCTGTGCGCCGTATTCAACCTGATTCCTTCCGTATCCCTAAATCCTATTCCGGGGATTTCGGTGATAGATTCCCCTCTCGCTATTTTATCCACAATCTCAGGAAGAGCCAATTCCCCTTCTCCGCTGAAAACATAATCAAAAGGCGAGTCCTCTCTCAAAATTTCGCCAAGAGATTCGGTTTCCTGCCCTTTATTGTACGCCGCCACACACCCTGACGCGTGCCATCCTCCCAAAATAATCACTATGTCTTTTCTCGTGGCCTTTACTGTTTGCGCGATTCTTCTGCCGGCTGGAAAACTCGGAGTCATAGTGGAAATTCCGACTATGTCTGGGGTGAATTCCGCCAAAGATTTATCCAGCGCTACGCCTTCTTCCGAGTGGAAAAGCCTTACTTCGTGCGGAGTTTTTATGAATTGCCCCGCCAGCGATTGTATTCCTGTGGGAGATTTTTGGATTCCCAGAGAATTGCCGTCTTTTATTATGGGCTGGATTAAGGCGATTTTTTTGCATGGTGCTGGTGTTGGTGGGGTCGCGATTTCTGGGGGTTGTGAGAGTGTGTTTTTGCTCATTTGATTTGGGATTATTTGTAAAGAATGTATTTTATCCCAAGGCTCAAATTTGTTTATTTTTTGCAAATTAAAAAGGCGAATCTTTAAAAATTCGCTTTCCCCAAACAAAATCAGGCTGTTCTCTTTTCTACCGGTTAGTGGAATTCCAAAGCTGTTGGTATTGAATAAGTCTCGCTTTTGCGATATCCGGATTTTCCGTTTTCAAAACTTTTACCTTGCCGTCGATGTCTTTATAAAAATCCAAGATAGTGCTGTTGAAAAGATAGCTAAATTCCAAAGGATAGTCGTTGTGAGGAATGATTCTCGTTTCTCTTTTTTCGAATGTATCTTTACTGGCTCTATCATGCGAATATTTTGAATCATCAAAAATGACCGCGTCCGCAAATTTCCCTTTTTTCACCCTCGCTTTTATGAATTCTTTTTCAATATCCAATCCGAAAAATGAGACCACCGCCTCAAAAGATCCGATGCACCAAATAAAATCGTCGATTTTGTATGGGATGTTCAGGTAAAAATCGTTTAAATCGTTATCTTCGTAGATTGCGGTTCCTTCCGGGGAGTCGGACAATTTTGAAAGTTCAGCAAATTTTCCAGCTGTTCTGCAAAATTTTCGACCTTTTGTGGCGATTTTTTTGAAATTTCATCGAGGGAAACCGCTGTATAAGAAACCGGCCTGCTTTCATTCGGAAAAATAAAACCTTTATTTATGAGGGAATTTAAAATTTTGTATGTGCCGGCAGAGCTGTATTTGGCGGCTCTTTGCAAATAAGTCGCGTCGGCATACCCGTTTGTTTGCAATATAATTATATATAATAGAGCCTCCCCTTCGGTGAGCCCGAATTCGGTAAGCGCGTTTTGGATGTACTTATTTAGCTCCATGGCAAAATTATTAGCCGATATGATGCCACTTTATTTGCGAGATGTCAAGTGGCTTGTTCTATAGCCTCTCGGCATGCAATAGCGAACTCGAATTATAAATTCAAGATTAGTTTTATCCCCAAAATGGTTCCGATCGCTATAAAGAAGATTTTGATAAATTTGTTTCCTTTGTATTTTGCATATTTTGAACCTATGTAGGTCCCGATCATTGCGCCAAGTACCGCCACGAGCATTATCCAGAAATCAAAATATCCTTGTTGAATGTATAAAATTGCTGAGAAAGTAGCCCAAAAGAATGCTACCGCCAAGTAATATCCAAATGCCGATATAAGATCAAATCCTCTGCTGTAAGAAGTTACTATTGCGAAAATCATTCCATTTCCAGAGCCAAGAATGCTCTCATAAAAACCCATTAATAAAGCTATTGGGTATGAAATTATTTTTCTTATTGGCGATATTTTTTTGACCTTTTTTAATCCGAAATCTTTTTTGAAATAGGAATATATAACGAAAATAACTATCGCAATTCCCATTATGGTTTTCAGGATATTTTCATTCACAGTCAAAACAAATTTCACTCCGAAATACGCACCAATGAGCCCCAATATGGCAAATGTTATCAAGAAAAACCAGTTTATTTTTTGGCCCTTGAGATAGTTGTATGCCCCAAGTGGAGAGCCAAATGCGCAGTAAAGTTTGTGAGTAGCGATTGTTAATGGCAGAGGAATTCCAATCCATAAAAACACCGGCAAACTTACAACTGATGAACCCACTCCTGAGATAACTCCAAAAACAGTCCCGATTAAAGTGACTAAAAATACTACAACAAGTGTTCCTACGGATGAAATAATCATGAGTGTTTGGAGC
>JAQVVS010000116.1 GCA_028698865.1 Candidatus Altimarinota bacterium
TTCTGTAACGACTTGTTCAACAATTGGATTACGTAATGAATGTTGTTTGAAATTTATTAAATATTCATCCAAGTCATGGGTTGAGTTCCATTTGTCTAGAGAACTTACTTCGGAATGTCTATCATAAACAATATATTGAGCTAACCAAAGAGGTAGATTCTGGAAATCTTCTTCTATTCTTAAACCAATTGATTTTTCTCGAACGCGATTCTTAATTGTTTCGTCATATTCACCTGTAATAATATTAGAAATTCGCTTTCTTGTATTTAAGTCTATATTATCCCATTTCCAATATTTTCCCATACGCATCAATGGGAGAAGTTTCTTTAAAGCTTTTTCTGAGAATGAACTGTATTCACTGCTAAATGGAGGGAATTTTTTAAAATTTTCAACAAAGGCGGTTTCATCTAAACCATATTTATTGGCAAATTTAAATAATGCCTGTTCGTATGCTTTTTTGTCATTTATTGAATAAATAATATGCCATAGTTGGTATTCCCTTGTCCCTAGAGAAACAAATTCTTTTCGCCCCTGTTTATTTGAGATTTGTTTAGTGTCTTCTATTTGTAAAAATATTTCAGGGATATTATTAATTTTAGACAAACGATTAGAAATCAGTGTTTTGGTTTCGTTGCAGGGATAATTCTTGTTTTCAACATAATTCCAGCGATATTTTGGTAATTCTGTCTTGATTTGTTTGTTATTGAATCCTTTTTCGCCCAGCAAAAATATAAGTAGAGGATTAAATTCTATTTCTTTTCTACCATTTAAAAAATCAAATAGTTTCGATTTCTCATCATTACTTGAGATAAATACATTAGTGACATCTCTTTCGTCTTCTTTTAAATAAATTCTCAGATTATTAATCCATTGCCACAAACGAAATTCTTGATAATAGGGATTTGATTTGTGGCATGCTTTTAAATATTCTGTAACCCAAAATCCATCATTATCCTTATGCTTTCTAAATTCAAGTGAACAATTTCCAATAGAAGATTTTTGACTGCGTAGAGGGCGTTGATAAAATAACAAGTCATTGACAAATAAGTGCACAAAATCCTTTCCGATTAAATTTCTTTGCCGATCTTCATTGTTTCGATACAATTCACGTATACAATCATTTAAATTATCATTTGAAAATAATTCCGGATAAAATTCTATTTGTTTTTTTAGAATTTCTTCTAGTTCTGTTTTGTAATATTTTCGTTCAATTGTACGCACTAATTGTCCGCGAATCTTTTGCTTTGGGTTTTGAAGTAAAGTGTCGTAAATGTAAGTGCCAACGGTTTTTTGAGTATGTTCAATGTCGGCTTCGGTTTTCTTTTTTTGCAAAGTCCAATCATCTTCGTTAGGAGCACGAAAAGAACGTTTTTCAAATCCGTCTCTGTCAGTTTTCACAGTTCCATCATCGTTCAAATCGGTTGTAACTATAAAATCACGCGTTTTATCTTTCCAGTCAAACAATGGTATTTTGCTTGAACGACGTTAAACCCATCCGTTTTCTAATTTCAAAGAATACCAGGTTTCCCCTTTATTGTTGGGTTTCTCATCTGCTATGACATCAATAACTTTCAAAGAATAAAATTCAACCAATTTATTTGGATTTTCTTCTTCCTCTTCTCCTCTTAACTGATTATAACCGCGTTTCTGGTTGAAATTCAGCATAATCCAAGCCAATTCTTCCTTTTCTATTTTTTGTGTAAGTGCTTTTTTTCGCAAATAGTAAATAGTCCAATCGTATGGAAGTTTTATGTCGTATCCATTTTCTTTAAAATCAGCTGCCATTTCAAGAAATGATTGTTTAAAAAGAAATTCAAATCTTCCTGTTTCTTCGTTTTTCTTCCAGGCTAATTTAGGCTCTTTATCATCAAGAAACTTACCAAAATGTTTTTCAAAGTCAATCTGCAGCGCATAATGTTTTGGCAATAACCCTAGAATATTCAAAACTCGATGTAAGCGCTCTCGACGCAATAATGTGCGTTCACGCAGTCTACGAATACCTCGAAAACTAGTACGTTTGTTTGTTTGAGATACTGAATTCCCCTTTTCAAAATCTCCTAAAATGTCTTGACTCATTGGAATTATACGACTGCCTATCCCTAAAGTCTTACCCTCTTGATTTTCAGTATCTAATTCTACTAATGCCCACCCAATGCTATTGGTTCCCAAATCAAGTCCTAAAATTTTTTTCATGGTAAATGTGTTTTGTGGGTTAAAATTAGAAAAAAAAGAGAAAGATTGGTAGTTTAATAAAAAAAGAATATTTTTGTCGAACAAATTTGAAGCAAATCACAATAAGGATTATTCCGTTGTGAAAACATTAAAGGCGGGGCTTATGCCTCGTCTTTCTTTTGTATAGTGTTGTTGATGTTTCCCGACCCCGCCGAATTACCCGCAAGCGGACCGAAGTGAAAGCGCTGCCCCGAAGCCGATATATAGACACGGCGCCCGAAGCGCGCAGAGGCCGGCAATTTTTTTTGTGACGGCTCGCAGAGACTAGCAAAAAACGCCGGCGTCCAGCGCTGACCAGCCGGGGATATCGGGAGGCTTCGGGGTAGGGCTTGAACGGCGGGGAGCGCTGTCAAAATAAAAGCCTGGTAAAAGATAAGCAGTGAGCACCGCAAAAAATCTGCAGGAAGTATTTGAATGTTTATTTCAGAGCATAAGCACTCACTCCTCCAACGCCACCAACCTATTATGGTGTTCAACGCGAGTGACGGATTTGATGTTTTTGAGTTTGGAGATTTTGGTGCAGAGGCGGTTCAGGTTGTCCACGTCGTGCACGTAGACGGTCATTGAGCCTTTGAAGACGCCGTCTTTCGATTCGAAGTTGAGTTTATTCATGTTCACCGAAAATTCGTCGGAAACGATGCGGGTAATCTGGTTGATCATGCCTACGGTGTCCAGGCCGATGATTTCTATTTCGGCGGCAAAGGACAATTTTTTGTGAACAGCCCATTCGGCAGAAACGATGCGGTCGCCGTCGCTGCTTTTTAGTTTCATAGCAATGGGGCATTGCCTTTTGTGGACATAGATGGAGCCGTTTTGGGCAACGTAAGCCAGCACCGCGTCACCCGGTATAGGCTGACAGC
>JAQVVS010000117.1 GCA_028698865.1 Candidatus Altimarinota bacterium
ATTCTGTTTTGGCGAGACTTTCCGATAAGTCCGCTACTGAGTTGAGTCAATATTCTCACGGAGATGTCCCGTGGATCACTCACGAAGAAAATGAGTCGATCAGCTATGAAAGCGTGTTTTATCGCAATGATCCTTATTCTGTAAGACAATATGAGGATGAAATTTAACTACTTGGATGATTTTTTGAAAGATTTGAAAAGTTTGAAGAAGAAAATCCCGTCTTTACAGCAGGACTTGAAAAACTTTGAGAAATTTATTCCTGCGGTGGATTTCGCTAAAAACAAAAGATTTATAATATTGACGGAAGATGTTCGGAGGCGCATCAAGATAATCAAAACTCGTTTGATGGTGAGGAGTTTGAAAGGGTCGAGTAAAACGAGGCTGATTTTTGCTTTTTGTGTTCGTGATGATGTGATCGATTTTCTTCAAATTTATATGAAAAATCAAAGTGAAAGAGAGGATGGAGAAAGAATTCGAAAATACTTGGAAGGACTTTTTTAGAAAGTTTTCAGCTCTTTTTTTATTTTTTGCTCTGTGTTAAGCTTTGAGCAGTTTTTAACGAAAATAAATATGGTTAAAACAAGACATTTCAAAAAGGATGGAATTATTGATTTGAGAGAGGCTTCAAATTCCAAAGAGGCTGATATCCATGAGGAGGAAGATCCTGAATTTCAAATTTCTTCGATGGATGATGAAGCGGAGATGGAAGTTCATAGAATGAAGGCTTCGCCTGTGCATGATGCTGAAATTGCGGAGATGAAAACTGCGGAAAAGGTGAAGGTGAAATTTGATAAATTTGCGACTTTGGTCGCGACTCGTGCCACTCCTGAAATGGTGGAACAATGTCGCGACGAAGATGTTATAGTGAGCACGAATTTGCTTACGGATTTGGCGAATTCCGGAACGCCGGAAGATAGTGGTAAAAAAATTCCGATGATTTTTTTGATCGGAATCGTTCTCGGAATCGGATTAACTTATATTCTTCTCAAATATTAAAATTATGGCTAAACTAAAGTACAAACGAATTTTGTTAAAGCTTTCGGGGGAAGTTTTTAAAGGCGAACTTCCCAGTGGAATTGATGGAAAATCTTTGATGGGGTTTGCTACCGAAATCAAGAAATTGCAAAAAGCGGGAGTGCAAGTCGGCGTGGTAATTGGAGGTGGAAATATCTGGAGATATCGAGATAACAAACATCTCACTTTGGATAGAGTGACTTCCGATACCATTGGAATGCTCGCTACTGTTATGAACGCGCTGGCTTTGCAGGCGGCGCTGAGGGAACTAAAAGCGGAGGTAATCGCTGTGAGCAATCTTCCTTGCGAAAAAGCACTGGAAAACTACACACCCGATTCTGCCAGAAAATACATGGATGAAGGCAAAATCGTGATTTTTGCCGGAGGCACCGGACATCCTTTCTTCACTACCGACAGCGCCGCCGCATTGATGGCGATGGAAATGTATTGCGACGCTTTATTCAAAGCTACGAAAGTTAGTTTCGTTTACGACAAAGACCCGATGAAATTCAAAGACGCAAAAAAATATACCAAATTGAGCTACCAAGAAGTCATTGAAAAAAATCTCGGAGTCATGGACTTAACTTGCGCGTCACTTTGCAAAGAAGTTAAAATGCCAATGTTGGTTTTTAATATCAACGAAAAAAGTTCTCTCGAAAAAGCCGTAAAAGGTTTACAAATAGGCACAATTATCAATTAACAAATTTAATTATGTCAGTACAAGACGCACTCTCAAAGGCGCAAGCCGAATTCGAAAAATCGGTAAGTCACCTGAAAGACGAATTTAATCGCTTGCAAGTCGGGCGAGCAAATCCAGCGCTTATAGAAAATGTTCCTGTTGAAATGTATGGAGCTTCTCAGCCGATAAAAGCGGTCGCGAGCATTTCCATTCCCGATCCGCGCACCATCCAAATTCAACCGTGGGACAAATCTGCTTTGGCGGCCATCGAAAAAGGAATTGTCGGAGTGGGCCTCAATTTGAATCCCATAAATGATGGCGTTTGCGTGAGAATAAATATTCCACCATTGACCGAAGAGCGTAGAAAAGATTTGGTAAAAGTCGTTTACAAACTCGCCGAGGACGCAAAAATCGTGGTAAGAACAGCCAGACAAGACGCCAACGCTCATTTCAAACAATTGAAATCTTCCAGCGAAATCACAGAGGATGATCAAGCTTCCGCCGAAAAACAATTGCAGGCGAAAGTTGACGAATTCAACAAAAAGCTTGAAGACTTGGCAAAAGAAAAAGAAAAGGAAGTCATGACCGTATAATTTAAAAAATCAAAAATATGTTGAGTTATCTGATTACAGCTATTGTTTTTGTAGCTATTTTTTCGTTGTTGATTTTGATTCACGAGCTTGGCCATTTTACGATGGCGAAAAAAGCCGGAATCAAAGTGGAAGAATTTGGCTTTGGACTGCCTCCGCGCGCGTGGGGCAAAAAAATAGGGGAGACTATTTATTCTCTAAACTGGATTCCGTTCGGCGGATTTGTGAGAATGTTGGGAGAAGATTCGCGCAAGGCGAGTATGCTCAAAAATAAGCGCAGTTTTATCGCTCAGCCGATTCGAAGTCGCTTTTTGGTGATTATCGCCGGTGTTGTGATGAACTTTTTTTTGGCGTGGATTTTGCTTACGATTGGATTTAGTTTCGGGATGAAGCCTTTGCTTTTGCCCGGTGAAGTTTTTGACGCTATAGATAAAGGAAAAGTTGTTTTGCAGGAAGGATTGAAGATAAAAACGATAGAGGAGGGCGGATTTATCGATCAGCTCGGGCTTTTGGAAGGGGATACGATTGTTTTTTTTAATGGGAAAAAAATTGATGAAAATTTTGTTTCTGTTGTTTTGGAAAATCCGGTTGGAACTTATGAAGTTTTTAGAAATGACAAAGTTTACACTTATAAAATAAAGGGTCAAAAAGAGTCTTATCAGCTCGCGGAAAATGGCTTGCAGGCTGAGTTTTACGAATCCGTTTTGTTCCCGAGGGTCGCTTTTTTC
>JAQVVS010000118.1 GCA_028698865.1 Candidatus Altimarinota bacterium
TTTCGTATTCCTCCGTGTCAAAGGATTCACCATTCGCAATTTTTTCTTTTATCGAATTCACAGCATTATCCAAATCTTTTATATCTTTCAACATTTCTTCTTGCTCCTTTATGGTTTGAGCGAGAAGTTGACTGTAAATTTCTTCTTGGCCCGAAGTGGCTTTGAGCAAGTTTTTCTTTGCTTGTCTTTGTTCTTCCAGAGAGGCTTTTTCCAAATCGAGCTGAGTTTTGAGACCTTGAAGATTTATTCGATTGGTTTTTACTTGTTCTTTGTAAATTACAAGCTCCTTGCTGAGCCTGTCGAGCTTATCCGCCATCTGTTGTCCGGCTTCGCTTAAAAGGCTGAAGTATTGAAGTTCTTTCAAATTTTCCCCAACAGTTTCATCGGAGAGAAGGAGTTTTAGAGCATCAACTTCGCCCTTTTCGTTTTTTCCGAGGAATGAATTTTCCTGTTCGTACAAAATTCGAATATAATCTTTGAGCAAATTTTTCTGTTCTTCAAAAGCGATTTCTTTGATCTGAATTTGATCGTTTATGAGAATGATTTGATTTTCAAATTGAACGATTTGCCTCACAGCATCAAAAAGTTTTTTCGTCGTGGTCATTACGGATTCATCCAAAGTAGCGAGTTGGCTTTCCAAAGTAGCCTTCTTTTCTGAAACCAAATTCAGTTGTCTCTGCGTAGCGGTGATATTGTTTAAAACTTGACGATATTCGGCTCCTGAGAGATTTAATTCGGAATGAAGTTTTTTCAAAAATTCTTCTTGCTCAACCATCGGATCGACGGTGGGCAATTCAAAATCATCTTCGTAATCTTCGTAATCTTCATCGAGATATTCGGGACCTTCGTATTCGCTATCGCTTTCACCAGATTCAAAATCCGCATCATCGGATTGAGTCATGGAAACGATTTCCATTTGCATTCCGTCCGGAATTTCAAAAAATTCATCATCCGCCAAAGACACGGCCGCATTCCCAAGCACCAAAGCAAAGGCTGTTAAAATTCCGAAATAATGACTCATTCGAACATTCATAATTTATTCTTAAATCTCCATATTTTACCACTAATAAGCCTAAAAATCAACACGGGAAAGGGTGAGTCGCCAAAAATTCGCTTGAAATATCAAAAAAAGGCTTGCAAACCGCCGATTTTTTACATAAAATCCCTCTCGCAAACTAACTTAAAGTCATGTCTCACAAAAAAGCCGGTGGTTCAACGCAAAACGGTCGCGATTCGAAAGCAAAACGCCTTGGAATAAAGGTTTTCGGAGGACAAGCTGTAAAAGCGGGTGGAATCATCCTTAGACAAAGAGGTACAAAATTTTTCCCTGGTAAAAATACCGGAATTGGGAAAGATCACACAATTTACGCTACAATTACTGGAAAAGTTGTATTCACGGAAAAAGCCCTGAAAAAGTTTGATAATCGCGTCTTTAAAGACAAAATTATCAGCGTAGAAGCGTAATTCCCCTAAATTTAACTCATGTCCTTAGAGCAATTTTTTGGATTTGACTCCGGCGAAGGGATGAACGAAGCATCCTTTGAGCTTTTCAAGGAGAAAATGAAAGCGGCGGCGGCTCAAATGGCGGCGAGCAAAAAGGAGGAGGGAAAGCAAAAAAAGAAAGAGGAGGAGCTTTTGAAAATCTTACTTAAATTCATTCAAAACAGTCAGAAGAAGGAACTGGTTTTGTTGATAAGTAGAGCGCTGGAACAAAATCTTCCGGCAAATTTTATTTTGGCGATTATTTTGCTTGGGAATGAGGAAATCGAGGAGGCGATAGGAAATTATTTGAAACTACAGGCGGGTCCGGATGCTCAAGAAAAAGCACTTATTTTTTTCAAAGAAGACGAAACGATGCCTTTGAAAATAAAAATCGAGCTGGATATCTGGATGAAAAATTTGCTTTTTCAAGCTGAGGAAAATCCGCATAGATTGGTAAAAAATTCATACGATATTGAGATACTGGAAGATGAAGATGGGCGAATTTCCGAGGAAAAGAGTATGAAAATTATTTTGATTCAATTGACGGCTCATGTTTTGAAAGAATTTCTTGATAGCAAAAATTTTCCGAATGATTACGACTCCATTATGGATTTCGCGGAGTTTTCACTAAAAGGCATTCTTCAAAAAACTGAAGAAAATCTAAAGAACAGAAAGCTTTTAAAGTAGGGGATTATTCTTCGATCAAATCTTTTCCAAATCCTTTTCTTTTCATCTCCATCAAAATCTCCTCGGCCGGCAAATTCACCAAATTCATCGAGCAAAGATAATTTGCGGCGCGTTGAAATTCACGATCCTCGATATTGTCATATCCGAGCTGATAAACCATGTCCACGACTTTTGAAACTTCCTGATCACCGAGCCCATATTTTATGGACATATCAAGCAGAAATTTATTTTCCATGAATGCGAAATTTTAAATGATAACAGCCTCATTCTACACCATGCCGATTTTCACGACAATAAATCCGCATTTTACAACACCTTCACTACTGACAAATTTTCATTTTCACTCCCCAAAAAACCACCATCTTTGCAGACGGTGATTTTACAAAACGAAGTTGCCGAAGCAGAACACGGTTTTCTTAAGGTTCCTTAGCTTATTAAGCCGAAACGACTTGAACATTCACCGCGTTAAGTCCTTTTGGAGAATTTTCCGTTTCGAAAGTGACTTCGTCACCTTCCTTGAGTTCGTTGAAAGTGATTCCAACTAGAGAATTGCTGTGAAAGAATAAATCTTTCTCAAGTCCCTCTCCTGTGATAAAACCAAAGCCTTTATCAGTTAGCTTCTTGATCGTCCCTGTCATAGTATCGATGTTAAAAATAATACTTGAAATACAATATCAGAGTTTTCTCAAATAACCTAATTAAAAAGTTCATTTACCAAAAGTCCGACTCCGGTTTTCTTTTTTGCTGAGAAGGGGATTACCTTGTGGTCGCCGACTCTTTCCTGAATTTTGCGAAGATTTATTTTGTATTCGGAATTTTTCAATTTATC
>JAQVVS010000119.1 GCA_028698865.1 Candidatus Altimarinota bacterium
ATATCAACAGCATCTATGTACTCAATCATTTCGCGCCCCGTATGATCAGAATTTTTAGCAATGGATACAGAAATATTTCCACTCCCAGTTCCTACATCCAAAACTTTGTATTCCCCATTTTTATCAATATTTTCATTCATAAACCCCAAGACCCTTTCCACCAACATCTCAGTTTCAGGCCTTGGCACAAGAACATTATTATTCACCAAAAAATTCAACCCAAAAAACTCTTTTTCCCCGGTAATATACGCAATAGGCTCGCCTTTTTTCACTCGATCCAAATAACGAATGTATAATTTTTCCAAATTTTCATCGGAAACTTCGTCATTCGCATGAGCAAAAAGATACTCCTTGGTCTCTCCAAGCGCATAACAAAGCAAAACTTCGGCATCAAGAATAGAAGTATCGCTTGCACCCAAAACGCGGACTCCCAAGTCCAAGAGTTGTCCTCTGGTCATAAATTTTTAGTAGAATTTATTCTTATCTTTTTGAGCTCTGTAAAATTCGCGCATAACAGCGGCCTTTCTTTGCTTACTCTTTGTCTTTGCCTTTTTATGATATTTACCTTCGCGAACCTCCAAAAGTTTTCTACTGGCTTGAACTTTTTTATTGAATCTCGTAATCGCCCTCTCGGTTGATTCTTTATCGTTTTTCCAAATGGTTACTCTCATTGTGTATTCATCCCCTTTCGAAAAGTTTAATAAATAAAAGCGGAACTATTATAATAATTTTCAAGATAAAAGCAACAACATCTCTAAATATCCAAGTTTTTCACCTTCTTTGCATACGCCTGAATGAATTTTTTCCTAGGCATCACTTCGGATCCCATCAAAGTGCTAAAAACCTGATCGGCTCTTTCAGCATCTTCAATAGTCACTCTAAGCATAGCCCTTTTTGTAGGATCCATCGTAGTTTCCCAAAGCTGATCCGGATTCATTTCTCCAAGACCTTTATATCGCTGTATGGAATATTTGGCGTCTTTCGATAAAGATTTCACATGAACATCCTTTGCCTCCTCCGTGTATGCATATTGAACTGATTTCCCCACCGCAATTTTATAAAGAGGCGGTTGAGCGATATAAACATACCCTTTTTCTATCAACTCTTTGAAATACCTATAAAACAAAGTCAAAATAAGAGTCCTGATATGTGCTCCATCCACATCCGCATCGGTCATTATTACAATTTTATGATAACGCAACTTTTCAACACTAAAAGTTTCTCCAACTCCAACTCCCATGGCTACAATCAAATTTTTCACCTCATTATTCGCCAAAATTTTATCCAATCGAGCCTGCTCAACATTCAAAATCTTACCTCTGAGAGGCAAAATCGCCTGAGTCTCCCTATCCCTACCCTGCTTTGCACTACCTCCAGCAGAATCTCCCTCAACTATGAAAATTTCTGAAAATTCAGGATCTTTCGAAGAACAATCCGCTAATTTTCCAGGCAAAGTCATTCCCTCCAAAGCTCCTTTTCGAATAACAGTATCTCTAGCAGCACGAGCCGCCAAACGCGCTCTGGCCGCCAAATGACATTTACCAACAACAGCTCTTCCATCAGCAGGATTTTCTTCAAGATGCTGGGCAAAATATTCCCCAAAAACAGCCTCGACCGCAGTCCTCATCTCGGCATTTCCAAGTTTTCCCTTTGTTTGCCCTTCAAATTGAGGATCCTTCAGTTTAACGGAAACTATCGCAGTAAGGCCTTCCCTCACGTCCTCCGCGGTCAAATTATCATCTTTTTCTTTCAATAATTCAGCCTTTCTAGCATAATTGTTTATCGTACGAGTAAGCGCGGATTTAAATCCGGTCAAATGCATTCCACCTTCAACCGTATGAATATTATTTGCAAAAGTATAAATAGTTTCTTGGAAAGAATTATTATACTGCAAGGCAACTTCTACATATCCAGCATCTATTTCCTTCTCAATATAAACAACTCCGCAAATGTTATCTTTGCTTTTATTTAAATGTTGGACATAAGACTTTATTCCTCCCTCAAAATAGAATTTATATTTCTTATCTTCTTCCCTTTCATCAACAACTTCAACCATCACACCCTTGGTCAAATAAGCCTGTTGACGAAGTCTGTTCAAAATGACTTGAAAATCAAAAACTGTAGTATCAAAAATTTCCGGATCTGGATAAAAAGTAATCCTTGTCCCTGTCTTTTCAGTCTTACCAATAACCTCAACCTCTCCCAAAACAAGCCCTTTGGAATATTCTTGCTTATGAATTTTACCATCACGATAAACCTCGGCAATAGTCTTTTCAGAAAGAGCATTCACTACGGAAACTCCAACTCCATGCAAACCTCCGGACACCTTGTACCCACCATCTCCAAATTTTCCTCCGGCGTGCAAAACAGTAATAACAGTCTCCAAAGCCGATTTTCCAGTTTTTTTATGCTTATCCACAGGAATTCCTCGCCCATTATCTTCCACCGAAAGACTCCCATCCTTGTTTATAGCAACCGTTATTTTATTACAAAAACCAGCCATAGCTTCGTCTATCGCATTATCCACGATCTCCCAAACCAAGTGATGTAGACCAGTCACATCGGTCGAACCGATATACATACCTGGCCTCTTCCTTACAGCAGAAAGCCCTTCCAGAACCTGAATTTGATCAGCTGTATAACTCTGATTATTTTGTGATTTATCTGCAACCATATTCAAAAATCTTAAAAACTAAAAACGACTGGCAAGACTTTAGCACAATCCGATTATCTTGTCAGGAGAAAATTTAAAACGTTATTAAAAAGCCCTATCTTTGAGTTTTTTTAACCTCACCCTTCTCCTCCACTTCATCATTCGAAATAAAATTTTTCAGTTCATCCAACCCATACTCTCCGGCCAAAACAATCGGCTTCCCTTTAACCTCAAAATATAAATTTGAAACCTTTTCCTGCGTCGAAAGATAATCCAAGGTCACAAAAGTTTCTTCCTTCCCTTTCAAAAACAT
>JAQVVS010000022.1 GCA_028698865.1 Candidatus Altimarinota bacterium
AAGTTTTCAATTTGATAGATAAAAATAATGGAGAGTTTGCTGAAGATGAGAAGTTGGCGGATTTTTATAGAGGAGAGCATCAAGATAGTTATCAATTATTTATCAAGGGAGCTGTTTCTGCGAGGACGGTGAAGGGAATTTCGAATATTACAAAAACGGATGGGACGGTTGGGACCAAGAATTTGATTGGGACGAATGAAGTGGTGGATAATAATGCGAATGCCGTTTTTAGGTCCATGTTCTTTGATTGGAACGCATTCAGATTTTATAAAGGAGGCGATTTTGCGAGAGGAGCTGGAGGGAACGGATTGATTATGGATTTATCGTGCGGGCACTATTTGACTGTGGGAGATATGGTGACGATTGCGAATGGAGGAGAGGTTTTGGGAGTGAGTGTGGGGACGACTGTTAGCGTGGCGCCGGGAAAGACAATTTTTTATAATGGTGATGCGTGTGATACAAGCGGATCGGACGAGACTCGATGTAAATGTGATGGAATCGATGCGTATGTTTATGGTCCTAAAGGAGGAATAAAAGGAGATTTGATTCGAAATTATGATAAAGAATCGCCTTTGGCGAGGACGAATAAGCCGTTTTATTTGTATTATATTCCTTTGGATTCTGCAATTTTGAAGGCGGAATGATGATCGTTCTACGCGAAAATATGTCCGCCGCACTGCCACCCGCGTTGGCTCCATTACCAATCCAATGAAACTTCGGGGTGTTTTTTTAGTTCCGTTATCATGATTTCTTTTATTTCAGCTAGGCGAGATTCTGTGTTCGCTTCAAAACGGAGTGTCAGATTCGGGCTTGTGTTTGAGGCGCGCACTGCTCCCCAAGAATTTTCGTCAAATTTTATTCGGACGCCGTCAATCGTTATGCATTCGTAAAGAGGAATAAAATGTTCGCGCAAACTTTCTACTATTCCAAACTTTTTATCATCCGGACAATGAGCTTTAAATTCGGGAGTTGTAAAAACTTTCGGCAAATCGTTAAACATTTCCGAAAGAGGAATTTTTGCCTCGGAAACAATTTGGATAATTTTTCCTGCTGCGAGAAGTGCGTCGTCAAATCCATAATAATTTTCCCCAAAAAACAAATGTCCCGAAACTTCGCCGGCGAGTGGAGCGCTTAATTCTTTCATTTTCGCCTCAATAAAACTGTGCCCCGTCTTGCTCATAATCGGCTCTGCGCCAAGAATTGCCATGCGATTTATAATAGCCTCTGAAACTTTTATATCAAAAACTATTTTTGGATTTTTTACGCGAGTCATGAGATCCCTCGCGAGCAGCAAAAGCATAAAATCGGACGAATACATTTCTCCTTTTTCGTTCACCACGCCAACTCTGTCGCCGTCTCCGTCAAATCCGATGCCCAAATCCGCTTTTTCTTCCAAGACTTTCGCGATGAGAGATTGCATGTTTTTTAGGTCTTCCGGGTTTGCTTCGTGATTTGGAAATGTGCCGTCGAGTTCTGTAAAAATCTCTACAACTTCGCATCCGATTTCGCGTAGGAATTGCGGTGCGAATGCGCCCGCGGTGCCGTTTCCGGTGTCAACAACCACTTTGAGGGGGCGAGCCAGATGGATGCGGGATTTTAGGTCGGAGAGGTATTTTCCTTTGATGTTTTCCGTGATTACGAGAGAGATTCCCGCCTGCGCGGGAATGACAGAAGAGGCGGGAATGATCCGCCTGAGGCGCGCGGGAATGACAGATGGAGAAAAATTTGCCTGTTCAATAATTTTGCGAATTTCTTGGAGTTCGTCGCCACAGATGGAGTGCGCGTTTTTTGCGACTGTTTTTATGCCGTTGTATTCTTTTGGATTGTGGCTGGCGGTGATGTTTGTTGCGGAATCAAAATCGAGCGCACACGCCGCCCAATACATCATTGGGGAGATCGCGAGGCCTACATTTGTGACTGAGATGCCTGTTTCCGCTACTCCTTTCATGAATGAGTTTTGTAGTTTTTCGCCGGTTAAGCGATTGTCTCTGCCGACTGCCATGGTTTTTGTGCCGTATTTTTGTTTCAAATATGTGCCCGTGCCTTTTCCGATGAGGTAAACGGATTCTTCCGTGAGGTCGTTTTGAGATCCGTCAGAACTGTCCGCGATGCCTCGGATGTCATAGGCTCGGAATATGTGAGGATTTATCATTTTCTTAATCGGTTATTTTGTTGTCGAGTCGAGATTCCCGCCTTCCGCCACGGCGGACAGGTCGCGGGAATGACAGTTAATATGCGCTATTGAATTTTGTGGTGTCGATGGTGTCTTTTATGGTTTTGATTCGCTCAATTCCATCCCATTCTTTCATTTTTTTTGCGACCGCTTTTGGAACTAGGTGTTCCCATTTTTGGTTTTTTAAAATCGCGTTGCGGAGTTTCGTCGCACTTATAGGAAGTATTCTTTTCAAACGAATAATTTCCGGCCCAAATTTTTCTTTTGCATCCGGCAGAAAATATTTTCCTTCATAACAAGCTCTTATCAATTTTGAACCGGTATAAATTTTTGTGTAAGGTGGCACATAAGTGTTTACATGACTCACCCAGAGAGAGTAATTGAAAATATTTCTTACCGGAATTATGCAATATCTGTCTCGTGGAATTTTGGCTTCCATTAGGCTTTCTTCGATCATTTGAAATCTTTCGGAAGCCGTGAAAGGATTTTGTGGAAGGTAATTTTGTTCCGCGCTGCCGATTGCTATTATCACTCTTTCATTTTCTTTGAGAATTTTTTGAATAACTGAAAGGTGTCCATTGTGGAAGGGTTGAAATCTTCCTAAAAATAAAGCCGATTGCATGATTTTTAATTTTAATTCACTGGAATTATATACGGAGGAACGAGTTTATGTCTATTTAATTCCATAAGTCTGAAAACTTTCAAGACCGAATTTTGGTTTATTCCTTTTTCAATAATTTCTTCTTTTGATAATCCTTTTTCCAAATGTTTCAAAATCGAATCCATTTCTTTGTAGCTTAAGCCGATTTCTTCTTCATCGGTTTGTCCTTCGTATAGTTCTGCGGAGGGTGCTTTTTTTAGAAATTCGTCCGGAAGACCCACGTGTTCTGCAAGTTTATACACATTTTCTTTTAATAAATCTCCGATAATTTCCAAATCTGCGCCGAGATCTCCGTATTTTGTGCCGTATCCCAAAGCAAGCTCTGTTTTGTTTGAAGTTCCTATCACGAGAGCGTTTTTTGTATTCGCGAAATTGTATAAAACGACCATTCGGATGCGAGCTTTTGTGTTTATTTGAGCCAATTCGTTCGGTTCCCAAGGGAGAGACATAAAGTCGTTCAAAAATTGGTTTATGTAGATTACATGAGAATTTACTTTCAAAAATTCACATAGAGTTTTTGCGTGGCGAAGGTTTTCTTCTGTGGAAACACCTTTTTCTGGCATCATCAATCCGGTCACTTTTTCAGGACCGAGGGCGTCCACTACGAGTTTCAAGCAAAGAGCCGAGTCTACTCCTCCGCTCACTCCTATAACAGCATTTTCCAATCCGGAAAGCCTGAAATATCTTTCTATTCCGGCGACGAGCTTCGTGTATATGTTGTGCATTTTTTTTGTGTAAATGAAGACAGGGGGTAATTATAAAAGATTCCACAGATATTGGAAGAGCAATAATCAAAAAAGGAATTGCCTATTTGAAGTTTTTGAGTTGAATTTTTATATCTTTTTCGATGTCGCGTTTTTTTAGAGATTCTCTTTTGTCGTAAAGTTTTTTTCCTCGGCAGATGCCTATGGAAATTTTTATCAATCCTTTTTTTAAGTATGCTTCGAGAGGGACGGCGGTGACGCCTTTTTGGCTTATTTGTCCTTCAATTTTGGATATTTCTTTTTTGTGTAGAATCAGTTTTCTTTTTCTGGTCGGATCATATTCTTTTCTGGATGAAAATTTGTATCTGGAAACGTGCGCTTCATTCATAAATGCTTCTTCATTGAAAACATCAACGAAAGATCCTTTGAAATTTACTTGTCCGGCGCGAATGGACTTTACTTCGTCTCCGTTCAAAACTATTCCCGCCTCAAAATTTTCCAAAATTTCAAAGTCGTGAAAGGCTTTTTTATTTTTTGAAAGAGAAGTTATTTCCGGAGATTTAGTTTTGCTCATTTGTTGGCTCTTGTTGAGTTTCCGCTTGCGGCTCTTTTAGTTGAGGGTCTTTCGGTTTAAAACTTCTAGCTATATCGTAAAATGTTTCTTTGTATGCGTCCCAGTTTTCGACTGGTGTGTTGAAAGAAATTGTCCAGATGTCTTCTTTTTCAAATCCTTTTATTATCGCTATCAATACTTTGAAGTCCGTTCCTTTTTGTGTGATTTCAGCCTCTATTATTCTGGCTTCGAATCCGTTTATTTTTTCAGCTGTGTTGGTTTTGAATTTTGTGCCCGGAAGAAGCTTGTTTAATGTGTCTTTTAGATATATGGAATATCCATAGACTGTTCTTTTTTCCAAAGTGTCGTAAGTAATTGCGTAGTAGCTTTTGAATCCTATTTTTTTGAGCTCTTCATTTTGAGTTGCTTCTTTTATGAACATAATTGTTGCGGTGGTGGATGGCATGGTTTGTACTTCTGCCCATCCTATCGGCATTTTTATTGAAAATTCATCTCTGTTTAGGAGGCGATCTTGTTTTAAGGCTTCTTCTATTTCCGCTTTTTGTTGAGCTAAAACTTCAGCGTCTTTTTTCGCTTTTATTGATGCCTCCAGTTTTGGAACAAATGATCCGATGGCAAATCCTATTATCAACGCCAATACGATGCTGAGAGCGAATATTAATTTTGATTTCTTTGTTTCCATTGTTGTCTTTTGGTTAAATTACTAAAATATTTTTTTTAATCCTTTCCACCAATCGTTCGTGTTGCTTTTTTGGAGCTCTTTTAGGAATGATTTGGCGGATTTTGTTATGAGTTTTTTTGAAATGTTTTCTATCCAATTTTGCCCGAACTTGTATCCTTTTTCAATGTATTCTTTCGCTGTTATGGCTTGTTCTAGAAGGTCTGCATCTTTTGCAATTTTTCCGGCCTGTGTGTTTTGATATTCCACACATTCCCATAATGAAAAAATTTCTTTTCCTGTCTCTCCCAGATTTTGAATTTGGTCTTTTACGGCTTGTTCTTCATTTGCTTCCACATATCTGTTTGCAATTTTGTGAATATCTCCGATTCGGCATTCTCCGATATCATGAAAAACAAGCATCGTGACTATTTCTTGCGGATTTTTGTAATTTTCTTCTTTTGCCAAAAAATATCCGATTTGTGCGGCTCTCAGGGAGTGATCGGCTACGCTTTCAGGATTTTCCACTCCGATTGTGCGCCAACCTTCGTGTTTTATTCTTCGCAATTGCGCGAGTTCAAAAAAGAAATTTAAAATTTTATTTGGCATGCTCATTTTCCAGTCTGGTTAATCTGTTTTTATACGATCTGACGAAAAAGATTGTAGCTTTAAAAATTAAAATTAGCAAAGTGAGCCAAAAAAGTCCTAGCGCAAATCCCGCGATTACATCGCTAACCCAGTGAACATTCAAATAAATTCTGCTCATTCCTATTAAAAGAAAAATCGAGATGTTTCCAAATATGAATAGATTTTTCAGGAGCGGTTTTTTGATATCGTCTTTGAAAGAGTAGATAAGCAGTGAGAAAAAAATTATCGACATCATCGAGTGGCCGCTCGGAAAACTGAATCCCTCTGCGGTTATAAGGGAATTTAGTGGGCGAGCTCTTTCAGTGAGTTCTTTTATAAATGCGTTTGCGATGGCGCCGCCAATCATGCTGAAAAGCAGTAGGATTGCGTTGTATTTTTTTTTCGTGATCAAGAGGGAGACCAAAAGAGACATTGATAAAACCGTTAAATTTAGTACGTCTCCGATGTTTGTGATGAAAATTGCTATTTGGGTGAGCGCGGGGCTCCAGATTGTTGTGATTAATTCATTCATCCATTTATCTAAATGAATTATGTGAGTTTTTGAATAAATTTCTTCTGCCATTTCTAAAAATACCCATAAAGAGGTGATGCAAATTGAGAGGGCGTATAGATGATATTGTCCGAAAACTTGCTTTCTTTTTGCAACAAATTTGTATCCGCCGATGAGAAAAATGGTCCCGGCGATTGCGAAAAATATGAATTGTCCAAGATATTTTACCACTATTTCATAGCTTGTCCCGAATATGTATCCGATTCCTACGAATGTGCTTGCCCATATTATTCCTCCGATTGCGTTGAAGGTGAAAAACTTTTTAAAATTTATTTGAGAAGCTCCCGTGACTAATGGAACAGCGGCTCTGGTAAAGGAATTCAGCCGTCCTATGATTAAAGTTTTTCCTACATTTTTATCCAATAATTCTTGGGCTTTTTGAAGGCGAATAGGTTTTAGTAAAAAATATTTTCCATATTTCAAAAGAAAATCATGCCCGTATTTTCTGCCAAGTATGTATGCGAAAGTGTCTCCCAAAATTGCGCCAACGGCTATTATTAAAATCAAAATCGGCAAATTTAACAGGTTCATTTTTGCCAAAATTCCGCTTATTACAACCAAGCTTTGGCCAGGGATGAATATGCCGAAAAGGGGGAAGGCTTCAAATAAAGTGGCTCCGAGTAGAATCAGATATCCCCATGTTTGGATGGTGATGGGGGGAAGTTTTAGGATTTCGGAAATAAATTCCATGTTATTGCGGTGATGAGTTTTTTTGAGAAAACCGGATTGGAATTTCGATGGATTTGTCGTTTTCCTTAAGGCCGGAAGGATTGTCTTTGTGGATGAGAAGGGTGCCGGCTTCCGTTTTTGGATTTTCGAAATTTAGTGAAGCTGTGAATGGCACGAATTCTTCCGTCATCCAGTTTTCTTTTGTTTGCGCGAATCCTTCCGCTAATCTATTGCCTTCTGAATCAAGTAATTCTATTGGGAATGATCCTTCAAAAAACCAAGTTCCTTTTGCTTCGCCCGTGATTTTCAGAGGGTTTTTTATTATGTCATTTGGTAGTGGAGAAGTGATTTTTATATCTTTGGAGGCAGTGTTTGTCGAGTTGTTGTTTTTTGGACTTGTTTCTGTGTCAATTTTGCATCCTGAAAAAATTCCAAAAACAATTAATGATACGAAAAGAAGTGATGCGAATTTTTTCATTATGGCGTGAGTTATTTTGTACTTTGATAAGTGTATGATTTTTTCATTGCTTTCCAAAAAACTTCTTTGTCTAGGCAGTGTGGATTTTTGCCGTTGCAATCACCGTTTTCCAGTAGGTTCCCATATTTTGCGAAAGTATTTTGGTCTTCGTATTCGTATGGATTTTCTTGCATCTTTTTCATTACGGTTGCGTGTGCTTTTTCAATATTCCCACCAGCTTTTTTTAATTCTTCTTCCATTCCAAGGTTGTAAGCTCTTACAATTCCTCGGAATTCTTTGGCTTTGGCTTCGGCTTTTACATTATCCAGAGCTTCTCCCAAAATTGCCGTAGTTGCGCTGTTTGCCTTGCTTACCGCTTTCCCAAAAACTTCTTTTATTACAAAATCTTTGATTTTATCTTCTGCATATTTTCCGACTCCTTTTGAAACAATATCTATATCTCTTTCTGTGTCTTGCTGAATCTCTGTCATTTGATTATCTATAGCTATTTGACGTTCAAGCATTCTTTCATAAAAGCGAAGTTGCTCATCAAGCTTGGCTTCTTCTTTTGTTGAATTTGATTTCCAAAATTTCAATGTATCTAGAGTGTTGCCGAGTTTTTCATTCCATCGATCTTTTAAAAGTTCTTTTTCATCCATTTTTTCTATATCGTTTTTCGGATCGTTTATGAATTTGTAATAATCTCGGATTGATTCGTATTGCTCTTTTGTCATTGTGGTCCCAGCTTGTTTTAATTTTTCATTCAAGTCTATGAGTTGCTCTTTTGTTTCCATGTCGATGTCTCCCACTGCGTAATCTTTCAAAACCATTTTATTTCCCGGATCAGAAACTCTTTCGTATTGTTTTCGGTTGTCTTCTGTCATCGCGTCCAAGATGTCTGATTTTTTAGTTTCCAAGCCTTTTAATTGATTTTCGAGATCGGGGTCGGGATTTTGTGCCAATTCTTCTTTTAATATTTCTATTTGCTCATCAATATCCACTACTTTTTCCGCTGTTAAATTTGGGCTGACTTTTCGTAAACAATCGGCTTTTTGAGCTCCTGACAGAAGGTTACATCCGGAGGGATTTTCATTGTTTACAGCGGTTTCATAAAAACATTCCTCTGGAGTGTAGGACATAAATCCTCCCTGCATTCTTTTGCAAATATCTAAATCTCCCGTGTTTGCCGCTATTTGCATGTAACATTTATCGCGCGGAGGGTTTGAGCCTTCGAATCCTTCGCCGGAAATTTTGTCACAACCTGTCGGGTCGGCGGATTGGACTGCGGCGGATTGATAACAGTGGTCGCTATCTGGAATAAAATCACAAGTTATTGCGATTAATTCTCCGAGACAGCCCGGAAGTATTATGGTTGACGTTATTATTGCGACGAGGAAAGTTTTTTTAGGCATGTTTTTTGAATGAATAAATTATGTGAATAATAAGCCAAATTAAGCCAAGTCCGAAAATTGTCGCGGAACTGATTAAAATGGGTTTGCTTGTGAAAATAATTATAGCTTTTGCGATGTTTGTGAACTGTGGTTCTCTGTATGCTAAATGATAACCGAATGCGCTCCAAGCTCCTGCAACTATCATTACTATAATCGGATTTAAAATATGAAATTTTTTGAGACGGAATAAGATTTTTAGTCCGTATAAAATGTACATGAAGATCATTGCGTCCAGTAGTGGAATTATTCCTCCGTAAATTGCTAATTTTTGAAAGCTTTCTGAAATTACTGGGCTGGTTATGCTAGAGGCTTCAGCTAATATTCCATCTTTTAATATTATGTATGAAATGGTGTATGTAATTCCCAGTATCGCTGAAAATATTAATGGAAAAATTGCAGAATTAAGAAAACAGGATTTTGGTGAAGAATTTTTCATAATGAGGTGGTGAAAATTTATTATATTTTTAGATTGTCGCGGTTAGAAACAATACAAGTGCCCAGAAAAACAAAACCGTTCTGTACATTTTCTTGCCGAGTTTTTCCTTGAAAATGGCAAAGGCTTGCAGGATTAGCGCTGTTAAGATCAGGATTACGCGGACTGCTCCGAGGATGTAAAAAGGATTTCTTGCGATGATTGCGAGTGTGGCGAGGAGTAATAAAATCGTGCCTACTACAAATTTATTTTTATATTTTTTCCCGGAACGGCGGTGCATGAGGGCGGTTATCAGGATTAAAATTCCCATCATTGTTAAAAATATTTCCAAAACCGGTTTTTCAAAAAATAGTTGTTTTATTACTGGCAAAACCCCTATGGTTTTCAAGCTTTCCAAGAAGGAGAAAGATTCCTCTGTCCCTATTACAAGCGCGTATTTGCCTGAATTTGTCTTGTTGAAAACTCTTGCGGTGTAGTTGCCGGGCGGCATAATTTTTTTGATTTCCGGGCCTTTTATATAGAAATCTCCGCCGAATTCTTCGAAATAAACTTCTCCATATTGGTCTTCTTTCAACATTTCCACAGACATATTGTTTTCATCTATCAATTCGACTGACGCAAAATTTTCTTCATTGATTGGGGCGAGAATTCCTAGGAGGGTTGAGGATTCATTTTCTAAAGAAAATTTGTAGTATTCGCTTTGGTCTTTTAGCGTTCCATAAAAAACTTGCGAGACTTCGGGGTTTTCTATTTGAATCGGATTGTTTATATCCGGATAATTTAGCATTGTAAATCTCGGCTGGTGTGCGAAAACTGATGAGCTAATGGCAAAAAAGAGGGCTAGGAAAAGGAAAAAATGGAGTTTTAGTTTGAATTTTTTCATGATGAATGAGGGGTTATGAGGCTGGCGTTTTTTATTTTTTTTTCAGAACGAAAATTAAAACCAAGGTTGCCGCTATAAGTGTTCCGAGTTCAAAATATGAAACTGGCATTTTTGCCAAATATCCGCTTATTACAAGCATGCTGACTCCGATCATGTAGCCGATTATGAATATTGGAGTGATGTTTTTGTTGATTTTGATTACTTGATAAAGCTGAAAAAGCCAGGCGACGGCGATGATCAAGAGGCCGCCTGTCGCGAGATTTAGTGTCTCCATTTTTTATAGGTTATGAGTAGATTACGAAATCGATAAATTTATATCATAAAAAAGGATGATGCGCGAGTGATTTCATCATATAATTCTCATTGAGTGCAATGGGACGGTTTGTATTATCTATGCATTCGGAAATGTTTGGATGGGGCTGAAATGTATGCGTATTTTATAAAATTTCAGCTTCCTTTTTGATGGGGTTCTCAAGTCTAATGCCATAATTGCTAAAAATATTTCACGTCGGTATGCCTTTGAGGAAAAATAAATGAAGTTCTCCCTTTAAATTCGGGGTGCTTCTCTATCAAGTTGTTCATAATATTAATTAATTTATTATTATCAACTAAATCTCTTGAATCTATTTGATTGGTTACTATACAATGCGAGAGTTAAAAAATTAAAGAGATTATTTTTGTATAAATTTAAGCTGTGGATCCTAATACATATATAGTAAGGGCTTTAAAAAAAATATTTTTAATTCGCAGCAGGCTATTGATTGCGTTTTTTGGGCTTATTTTTTTGATTATTGGATTTTGTGGCCTCTTGTCGGTTCATGTCCAGGCAGTTGGCAATTTGTTTACTTCTTCAACTTCGTTTTGTAATTTTACTCGCGATCTTGAGTTTGGCATGGTTGGGGATGATGTTAGGGAATTGCAAAAATACTTGAATAATAATGGATTTCCTTTAGCTCAAACGGGGGTTGGTTCGCCTGGAAAAGAAACTACTATTTTTGGGATACTTACCAAAGAAGCTTTAATTAAATTTCAAAATGCCAAGCTTCAAACAATTCCAGCTGCTACAAAATTGAAGGAGGAGTTTGGTAGTTTTTTTGTAGACACAAGGAGTCTTATTAATAGCTCTCAAAAATCTGGGGTTGAGAATGCTTCATCTTATTCTTTAATTTACATTGCTGGTTCTGGAGGGGCGATTGTCGGCGCTACAAATCAAATAGTAAAATCCGGGGAAAATGGTCTTTCCGTAACAGCCATTCCGAACAGCGGTTATTATTTTACTAAGTGGAGTGATGGTTTAAGTTTAAATCCAAGAACTGATATTAATGTTATGGCTAATAAATCTATTACGGCTAATTTTAGTCGTTATAGAGGAGGGTTTGTAAACAGCGTAAGTATTTCAAGGTATACTCTTTCCTATACCGCTGGCGCTGGTGGAACGATTTCTGGTACTACATTGCAAACGGTAAGCAATGGGAGTAGTGGTTCTGCGGTTACGGCTGTCCCAAGCGCTGGATATGCTTTCGTCGGCTGGAGTGACGGCGTCGTAACGGCTGAAAGAACCGACTCTTTTGTCACTGAGCATAAAACTATTTCCGCTATATTTGCTATCAATACATACACTGTCACTTTCGACATCAATGAAGGAGACGATGGGTCTACCGCTGCTCAAACACTTACATACAATACCCCGACGGCTTTAACTGCCAATGGCTTTACCCGAACTGGCTATACTTTTGCTGGTTGGGCAACAACAGCTGAGGGCGAGGTAACATATGCGGACGAGGCTTCATATACTATCGGAACAGGAAATGTTACTCTTTATGCGAAGTGGACGATCAATACATACACTGTCACTTTTGATGGGAATGGAAGTACTGGTGGAACAGAGCCGAATGATCAAACCAAGACTCATGATATTACTTTAGTTTTGGCTACAAACAGTGGAACTTTGATCAAGACTGGCTACACATTTGATGGTTGGAATACAGCAGCCAATGGATCTGGAACTGATTATGCTGAAGGTGAAAATTACACTGCAAATGTTGGTGTTACTCTTTATGCCAAGTGGACAATCAAT
>JAQVVS010000120.1 GCA_028698865.1 Candidatus Altimarinota bacterium
TCATTTCAAATATTCCTTGAGTGGTGGTAGGGAAGTTGGTACCTGTAAACGGATTGTTTTTGTCAAATTCGTCTGTAAAATCTTTCCAAAAATCTTTACAACCGCTCGGGTCTTCCATTGTGCACGGAGTTCCGGAAAGATTAAGTTGAAAAAGACCTTTAGCCAAATCTTCCCAACCTTTTGCGTCTCCAAGAGATTCTAGAGATTTTTCTACATCTTTGGCTTTTCTTTCCAATTCAAGAACACCTTTTTTAAGGTCTTCAACGAATCCGCCTTTGATAACTTGATCATTAAATTCTTCAAACTTTCTTGCTACCTCCGCCCAAGAGCCTTGATCGCACTTATCTACATAAGCACTCACTCTATCTGCATAACGAACTTTTAGCTCGTTTCCGAAAATTGCAAACTGTTCTTTCGTAAACCATTTATCCACATATTTTCCATTCATTCCAGCCAAAAGAATGTCCATATCTTTGTATTGTTTTTTGGGAAAACCAGTCACAACATTTCTGGCGAATGCAATTTCTACAGTGGTTTTGTAATAAGCTTCTTTCAGCTTCGGGATTTTTTCGTTTCTGCAGGTCAAAAAGGCATCTCTGATTTGCTTCCTGATTTTATCTTGTTGCATCACGAGGCCGTAAATATCAAAAGAATGGCAGTCATTACGAAAAAGAACATCATTCCATGGCTCAACAATGCTCTCTATAAAAGTATCACTGATTAAAGAGGCATGCAAAAAAGCTATAAAATCGCGCCCTCCTTGCTTCATACATTTTCCTATATTCAAATTTCCGCTTTGGTCATACACTCCGCTCGTATCGGGAACTTCGGCTTTTGCAACAGGAAGAATGTCTCCTGCGAAAGAGTTCAAAACAAAAACGAAAGTAAAAAATGCCATCACTCCTTTCGAAACGATTTTCGAAGGGTTTTTATTTAACGCGGATTTTTTATTTGAATTGAGCATGGATTGAAAAAGTATAATTATTGCAAAGTTTCTTTATCTCTTGTATCGGAACAAACGGTTATTGTATCGATAAATACATTTTTATATATTTTGAAAAAGGCGGTCATCTCTTTCATGTGATCCAATGCCGGGCCGGAAAACAGAGTCATATTTGTGCCTTCATCCGCTATTTCCAGAGTCATTATGTCGTTTTTTACTTTTGCTATATTATCGGCTTTTGATTTTTCCATGCTGAGAACGAGGGCGTCAGTGGTTATATCTACGGGAGGATATGTCAAAGCAAATTTCTCGGTTATATCGGGATCCCATTTACTCCCTCCAAAAGGTTTATATCTATCAACAAATTTATTCCATTCCGCCAAAATATTTTTCCCAAAAATCAAATCGTCGGCGGGAGATGCGGGAATTGGTGTGGGGAGCAAGTGAACCTTGAAACTTATATGGGTTCCGAAAGACTTTTTGCAAGTAGCGGATTCGAATATGTTCCCAGTAGTTTTATTTGGAATCATGCTATGGCTGAGAGTTTTATTGAATGCTTCATTTATTTTATCAACTTCGCATCGAACACAGCTTGTGGAGCTTGAACTGATAGCTTTTTCCTTAACCAATTCGACTGTTAGACACAAAGCCACTTTTACGGAAAACCCCATGGCTCCGGCAGCGGCTACAGGACCCTCTGATCCACCCAAAGTAGCAAACTCCGGAGAAGCAGGATCATCTGGAATCTCTCCGCAAAAGCCTCCGCCAGTAGGAGCCTTTTTTGCAGGAACGACCTTGGATGTCGAATCTTTATTGTCATTTAGAGGAGAAAGATCGGATGTGCCACCTGTTGATGCGGGAGGGGAAGGATTATTTTTTGATCCGGGAGGATTTTGTTTATCAAATTTATCAAGGGAATCATCCAAAACGCTATCTTCAGGACACACATCTTCATCCAAAACTGGAGCTTCTACAACCCCATCGCCCACTTTTATCTCAGCTTTTTTATTTTCGATTGTTATTTTGTTTTCAATAACTGGACTCGGAGCTTTAGCGACTGGGACAGCATCCATAAAAGACTTCAAAGCTCCTTGACTGCTCGACAAAGGTTTTCCGGAAGTCACATCCGTCACACTATCAAACAATATTTTTTCCATTACATTCAAGTCGTAAATCAAATCAAATCCGGAATCTTGCAGGTCGCCATTTGCAAACATCTCGGTAGGCAAAACGGATGTATCTATTTCTTGCTGAATATCAAAAAGTTCCTTGAGAGATTGGTAATCCGCCATTATATCGCTTTGCATTTTATAAGCCTGTTCGAGGCTGAGATTGTCAGGAGTTGAGGTATTGTTGAAAAGGACGGCAATACTTCCGTTTACAGCCGCCTCCGTTTCTTGCGGAGTCAGATTGTAAATACTGGCAACCGCCTTGATAGCTTCGCTTTCCGGCTTTACGATAAGATTAGCACCAACGAATTTATACAAGTTTTTCCCGGGAGTAGAGATATTGCTGAAAATGGTTTTCCAGCTCAAATTTTCCTCGGTCCACGCTTGATAATTTTCCCATCCGCTAACATTGTCTTCGCCAAATGCAACAGGATTATTATTCAGATATATAATCATTCCGGAGGAGAGTGTTCCGGCCAAAATTCCTATGATAATCGGAAAAAATCTTTTCATAAAATTAACTGCATTTGGTTGATGTGACATCTATAAATGTAGATGGAAATTGAATGATATAGTCTCGAACATCCTTCAATTTATTTTTGTACTTTATTAAATTCTTTATGACAACTTGATATTGTTTGTGTATAGGATAAGCAATCATAAATTCATTATAAGCGGAAAGAGTGGCTTCCAAAACGCGTCTGGACTCTTCTATATCTTGATTTATTTTTTCATCTCTGGCTGAAAGAGCTGTGTAAATAAGATTTGTGGTGGGGGCCAATAGTCCACTTGTGAGACCCAAGCTCTCGATATCAATGGAGCTTTGAATTTTACCAAGATGAATCATG
>JAQVVS010000023.1 GCA_028698865.1 Candidatus Altimarinota bacterium
CGAACATAGCCAAAAACGGATTGTATATGTTTAAGACGGCAACACCATCCTCTTTCATATTATCCCCAATTTTTCTCTTTTCATCAAAAATCGCCTGCAAATCATCAAACTGTCCAGCCTCCATATGCACAGGAAAAATATTTGTCATAATAGAAATATCCGGCTTCACAACAGAAGTCAAAAAATCCATATCGCCGGGTTTATCGACTCCCAGCTCGAGCAACAAAATTTCACTATGATCTTTCAATAAAGAGTTATAAAAAGCCCGCAAAAGCAACCAAGACCATTTGCACGCGGAAGAATATCCGCTTTCCACATCCAAAATCGTGAGCAATAATCCAAACTCACTATTCATACTTTTTTTGGTGGCCTTCACTTTAAATCTGGAATTCAAAACGGAATAAATAGCCTCCTTCGTGCTGGTTTTACCAATAGAACCGGTTATAGCAACAACCTTTCCTTTAAATTTTCGAAGCCTGCGCAAAGCAAGTTTTTTTAAGATAAAAAGAACAATCTTCTTTAAAAATTTCTTCATAAAACGCTTTTAAACAGACTGTTAAATATTTTTAAAGCCCTTTTTTTGCTTCCTCAACGATAGCTTTAAAAGTTTGCGGTTCTTTTACCGCCAAGTCAGCCAAAATTTTTCTATCGATTACGATATCCATTTTGGTCAAGCCATCGATAAGTCGGCTATATTTTATGCCTAATTCTCGGCAAGCTGCATTAATACGAACTATCCAAAGTCTTCGGAATACTCTCTTCCTATTCTTGCGGCCTACATAGCTGTGCAACCCCTGTTTCAATACAGCGGGCTTCGCTTGAGCGAAATTTTTATGTCTTTGGCCTCGAAAACCTTTGGCAGCCTTCACTATTTTGCGGTGCCTGCGGTGGGCGGTGACGCCTCTTTTGACTCTAGTCATGATTTATAAAATTAAAAAGAATAAAATATTTAGTAAACTCTTCCAGCCAACATTCTGCGGATTTGTTTTTCATGTGATTCCGGAACGGCTACTCCGCAAGGAGAAGACTTTTTAGCTCTCTTGGACTTATTTGCAAGTAAGTGCTTTTTTCCAGCTTTCGCAAATTCCAATTTGCCACTTTTTCTTATTTTTACGCGTTTTTTCATTCCACTATGAGTCTTAATCTTCATGATTTTGGGGTTAATATCATAATTAATACGTTTCCTTGACTCTTTGGAATGGCTTCCATAGAGCAGATATCCTTCAAAGCTTCATGGAACTTTATCATTTTGTCGTGAGCCAGGTGTTTATACATAGCCTCTCTTCCTTTGAAAATCAAGGCAACTTTCACTGCATTTCCAGCCTCTAGGAATTTTTTCGCTTGCTTGATTTTGATTCCAATATCATGTTCTCCGGTCTTAAATCCGAGGCGAACTCCTTTCATTTCGGATTTTTTTTGCATTTTGCGATGCTTCGTTTCAACTTTTTTCTGATGATATTGATACTTTCCATAATCCAAAATTTTACATACAGGCGGATTTACATTTGGAGCAACTTCCGCCAAGTCCAGGCCTTTTTCCTCGGCCATCGCCAACGCTTTATCAATGGAGACAAGCCCCATCTGTTCTCCGTCGTCAGAAATTAACCTTACGGTTGGAACGCGGATAGCCCTATTTATACGAAGACGCTTGTTTATAAAATTCGATTACAAATGCGATATTGCCTTTATATTAAGCAAAAAGCCTTTGGATATTACGAAAAAACGCGTAAAATGTCAACATGAACACAAAAATGACAAAGAAAATCGTAATTTTAGGATCAACAGGCTCACTCGGAAGGCAGGCAATAGATGTTTTGGAAAAGCATAAAAAGCATTTCAAAATAATAGGAATTTCGGCAAACAACAACGAACAGCTCCTGAATTTTCAGGCCAAAAATCTAGGGCTGCCGAAAGAAAGCGCAATTTTGGTTTCAAAAAGCGGCGAAAAAGAATTGATGAAACTGGCGAAACTGAAAGAAGCGGATATTGTGATAAATGTCCTTTCCGGAACGGCTGGAATAGAGCCGTCAAATGAGGCTTTGAAGGCCGGGAAAATTTTGCTTTTGGGGAATAAAGAGTCATTGATTTCTGAAGGAATGAAATTGTTGAAACTCCCCGGAAAAATCATTCCGATCGATTCGGAACATAACGCTATTTTTGAAATTCTGAGGAAATTCCCGAATAAAAAAATAAAGAAAATAATAATTCCGTGCTCGGGCGGACCTTTTTGGAACAGAAATAAAGAGCAATTAAAAAAAGTGGAGATAAAGGATGTGATAAAGCATCCGAAATGGAGCATGGGTAAGAAAATTTTGGTGGAATCGGCGGCGCTCATAAATAAAGGCATGGAAATAATCGAAGCGTATTATCTGTTTTTGATTCCTCTGAAAAAAATAGAAGTAGTGGTTCATCCAGAGTGCATGATTCACGGAATAGTAAATTTTACGGACGGGACTGTTTACGCATATATTTCAAAGCCTGACATGCGCGAACACATCGAAAACGCTCTGCTTTTTGCGGGAAAAAGGCCTTTGCCAAAAAGAGAAATTCGCAAGCTTAAGGTGGACGAATATAAATTTGAAAATCCGAACCACGAAGTTTTGCAAGGAATAAACATAGTTTTAAAAACATTCCAACAAAATCCCTACAAGATGAAAGCCTTTTTGGAAAAAGAAGAAAAAATTATCCAAAAATTCCTAGACGGCAAAATAAATTTTTTAGATATTTTCAAGAAGATTTCATAAAGGACGGCCCCGAAAATAAAAGCTCCGAAAATTGATTTAAAAATCAATTTTATCGATGACTTTAGGCGCACTAGGGTTTTTGCCCTGAATTCTTTGAATAGATGATCTCACTCCGAGAAGCCCTTTTGTGACCTCCGTAAACTGGGCAAGTCCAAACGGCTTTTCTAAAAATCTAAAATTTTCATCATTTTCAGTTGCTCGAGAAAGTTCTTCTCTTAGACTTGAAGGCATTCCTCCTGAAGCCATTAAGAAAGGGGTATTTTTAAGGCCAGGAATACGGCGAACACCTTTGTAAAAATCTAATCCATGAGTTTTCATCATTTGGTCTGAATAGATCATTCGCACGCTAGAGCCTATCGTTTTTGCTAGAGATTGAACTTCTTGCAAAGCTGGAAGACCGTCTTCGTGTGAGGAAATAGAAGCCTCTGGAAGTATGGTTTGTACAAAATTTTCAACCAAATCTCGAATTGCGCCATCGTCATCGGCGATGATGGCGACAGGCGGTTTTTGGAATCTGGGAAAAGAAAATCTATTATTTTCCATCTTTTTAAAAGAGTTAGAAGCGGAAAGATTCTACAGTATAAAAACAAAAAATCAAGCCCTCTCCTTGCGATAAAAATAAAAATATGAAAAAATTAAAGAAAGATACGCCTGTAATAAGCCACATATGAATCACTCAATTATTTTAGCGGCCGGATCGGGAGAGAGAATGCTTTTGAAAAAAGATAAACTTTTATTGATGGCGGGAGGACATCCCATAATTTATTATTCATTGATTGCGTACAACGATCATCCGGAAATAAATTCCATAACGGTCGTTGCAAACACGAAAAACAAAAAAGAAATTGAAAAAATCACTAAGCTTTACCGCCTAAAAAAAGTTGTAAAAATAATTACGGGAGAAAAAACTCGACAGAAATCTTTTATAAAAGGGTTTGACTCAATCAAAAAAGAACTGAAGGAAAACGACCTCGTGATGGTTCACAACGGCGCAAATCCACTCCCTTCTTTCCAAGAAATTTCAAAAGTCCTCGCCTCCGCAAAAGTCCACGGAGCGAGTATAGTCGGACACAAAATAACCTCGACAATAAAAGAAATTAAAGACAAGCACGTCTACAAGACTCACGACAGAAACAAATTTTTTGCGGCGGAAACTCCACAAGTCGCCACTAAAAAATCATTCGAAAAAGCGATAAAAAACGCACTAAAAAAGAATCTGGAAACCACTGATGAAGCGATGATGCTTGAATCGATTAGTCAAAAAATCGCGCACGTGCAAGCCGACGAAAACAATTTCAAGATAACCACGCAAGCGGACTATTTTAAGCTTAAGGCGATTTTGGGGGAAACACCGGAAGATTTTAGGGTCGGAATAGGACAGGATAGTCACGTTTTCGAAAACAACAAAAAAGGGCTCGTGCTTGCGGGAGTAAAGTTTCCCAAAGAGCTGAAATTGAGAGCAAATTCGGACGGAGATGTGATTTTGCACGCGCTTTTCAACGCCTTTTCGCAAGCCATCGGAGGAATGTCGATCGGATTTTACGCGGACGATATTTGCAAAAAAGGAATTACCAATAGCAGAAAATATCTGGAATTGATTTTGAAAAAAGTTCGCAAAGAAAAATTTAAAATCAACAGCGTCGGGATTATGATGGAGGGAAGCCACCCAAGGATAGACCCTGTGGTCTCAAAATTAAAAAATTCACTTTCAAAAATATTGGGAATAAACGTGAGCAGAATAGGAATAACCGCGACAAGCGGAGAAAATTGTACGGTTTTTGGAGAAGGGCTCGGACTGCAATGTTTTGCGATAGTCTCAATGATAAAAGAAAAAAATGAAATTTAAATCTTTTGCGAAAATAAATCTTTGTTTGGATGTTTTGAAAAAAGATAAATCTGGATATCACATCATTCAAACAGTCTTTCACGAAGTAAAAGATTTGTACGACGAAGTGGAAATTTTAAATTCAAAAAAAGACGAAATCATAATAAACGCGCCTATTTCATCAAGCGAAAACTTGGCTTACAGAGCGCTGAAGCTACTAAAAAAAGAATTAAAAATAAAGAAATGCGCAAAAATAAAAATATCCAAAAACATTCCGATTTCTTCCGGACTCGGGGGCGGATCTTCAAACGCCGCGACGGTTTTGAAAGGCTTGAATAAAATGTGGAATCTAAAACTTCCAAAGAAAAAGCTTTTGGAAATGGCGAAATCACTCGGAATGGATGTGCCGTTTTTTATTATTGGCGGAACGGTTTACGGCGAGAATTTCGGAGAAAAATTAACGCGATTAAAGCCTGTAAAAAATATAATTTTCACCATTCATTCAAAAGCGGATTTCACTGACACAGCAAAAACCGCGAAAAAATACAAAAAATTGAAACTAAAAAACTGCGGAAAATTCACAGAAAAGACAAAAAAACTTTTAAAAGCGATACTCCTAGGCGACACAAAAAACATAATAAAAAATCTCCACAGCGATTTTGAAACAATCGCAAATCCAGCAACGAAAATCCCAAAAAATCATCACCTCTCAGGAGCCGGCCCGACCACTTTTACAGCTACGCGCTAAACACTCATCCTCAAAACTCCCCTCTCCCGGTCATCGCACGACTCAAAGTCACCTCATCCGCGTATTCCAAATCTCCGCCCACAGGAAGCCCTCGAGCAATTCGAGTAATCTTCAAATCGAAACTCAAAAGGTGTTTTTGAATGTATAAAGCGGTAGTTTCCCCTTCTAGGCTAGGGTTTGTAGCCAAGATAATTTCGGAAATTTTTGAATTTTCATCATGGATACCGCTATCATTAGCTTCGATTCTTTTAAACAAATCCTGCAATTTCAACTGATCCGGTCCAATGCCATCGATTGGCGAAAGAGCTCCATGCAAAACATGATAAAGCCCTTTGTATTCGCGCGTTTTCTCAATCGCCTGCGCATCCAAAATATCCTCCACTACGCAAATAACATTTCGGTCCCTCTGTTCATCCGTACAAATTTTACAAGGATTCGATTCGGCGATATTCCAGCAATTCTCACAAAAAACTAAATTTTCCTTTAGATTCAAAACCGCATTCCCCAAAGACTCTATCTTGCTTTCTGGAGAATGAAGAAGGTGCATCGCGATTCTTTGAGCGGATTTTGGGCCAATCCCAGGAAGGCGAGCCATCTCATCAATCAAGTCCCTAACTGTTTTTGGTAAAAAGTGTGACATTGCGGGAATTTTAAAAACTATCTCAACTTAAAACAAGGAGAATAAAACAAAGGGGTTGACAAAAATAGAAAAGGAGTGCAAAATGAAGCGCCTTTGAATAATTTAACTCAAAAAAACATGGGAAAAGACAAACCAAATTTTAATGATGCGGGCTCAAAAGGAGTTGATGATATGACTCCGGAAGAAAGAGCTCAAGTGAAAGAAGTTTTAGCGGACCCAAAATTGACAAGAGAATTGCTAACCCCGCAACAAGAAGCCGTATTAAGAATGAGGCTCGGAAAAGGCCTTGAAGGAAGCGATAAGTTGGCAAGCCAAGCAGAAGGAGCAAGCGAAGAAGTGCAAGCGAAAATCGCTTTGATAACAAGATCCGTTATGGATTATATTAACAAAGGAGAAGCTGCTCTAAAGCCAAAATTCGATCCGACAGACACTTCAATTAACTAAATTCCGCCACAGATCGCCCCAAAAAATTGATGGACGCTCAAGTCGTCCGTCATTTCGGGGTGGAAAGTTGTAGCTAAGAATTTTCCTTGCAACACGGCGACGACTTCCGCTCCATCTCGCGCCAAAACCTTTGCGCCACTTCCGACGCTCACGATTTTTGGCGCTCTGATAAAAACCGCCGGAATTTTTCGTGTCTTTGCACCGCGATTTTTTCCAAAAAAACAAAATTCTATTTCCGTTTCAAAGCTATCAACCTGCCTTCCATAAGCATTTCTCTCTATGCAAATATTCATCAATCCCAGACTTTCCACAGCGATTTTCCCTTCTTCCCCAACAACATTTTTAGCCAATAAAATAGCTCCCGCGCACGTCCCCCAAATCGCCATTCCTTTCCCGGCACGCTCAATAATTTCATCAAAAAGCCCAAACCTTTTCAAAAGTTTCCCAATAGTGGTACTTTCTCCTCCGGGAATAATCAGTCCTTTCAGCCCTTTCAAATCCTCGCTCGTTTTCACCGAAACAGGCTCAATCCCGCACTTTTTCAGCATCAAGATATGCTCCTCCACGCTCCCCTGTATATCCAAAACTCCGATTTTCATAGTATTTAAGATAGGCGAGTTGACAAAAGTAAAAAAGTTGATAAAATGCGCCACTAAGTATTTATATTAAACATTATGAGCGAAGAAAAAGAAATAGATGAATCGCCACTTAAGGGCACAGCGGAGACGCCCCCTCTAGATAACGCAGCAAGAAGCGTCTCAACCAGCCCTGAGGGAATGGCTCTCGAAGAACTGCAGAATCAAACCCGCGATGCCGTAGCAGATGGAGCGAATGATTCCGTGGGTAAATGCGAAATTCCTGCAAATTTTTTGGAAGAGGCAAAAGAGTTTTTTGGAGAAGAGGGCGCGAGAATGTTAATTGAAGGAATTAATATATATGGAGAATACGAGTTGAGTCATTTTAAAAAACACCCACGCGCTTATCTCGAAGTTTCTACCAGATGTAGTCAGCTGGAAGAAGGAATCATAAATGGATTTATCAAAAAGATTGAAGAGAAATACATAAGTAAACAAGGGCTTTTAAAAACGGATCCGATTGAAATAGCAAGCAGATTACATGAGCTTTTAGGTCAAATTAATATAGGCGTTTTTGAATATCCATATATTCTGCCTGAGGGAGTTTTTATTGACGGAATTTTCGAACGAATTTTCAGATATTTAATGTGTCTTATTGTAAAAGATGAGCCAAAATATAGAGAAAGGTATGCAACGGAAAAGAGATCTCAAGATAATATCAAAAAAAAATATGAAAGATTGTCCGAGATAGGAATACTGATTCAAGATGAGTCCATGCATCCACTGGAAAGAGCGATGTTGAGACAAGAAGGGCTGTCTATCCAAGACGAACTGGAAAGGTCGTCATGGGCGAAAGTTTCAATAAATGAAAGCGGGAAAAAAAGCGCAACTTTGACAAGTAAATTGCCATTTGGAACATTTGTTTTTGAAGCAGTGGATGATTTTGAAAGAGGTAAAAAAGCCAAATCGCAGGAAGTCGGCAAGGACGATGATGAAGTCTCAACGGATGATCTTAAGTTGGAGAACACTATTCCGATGGTTTTCGAGTTGTTAAAAAACAGTTGGCAGCCACTATTAAATGGATTGGAGCTAAGAGGGGTAAAAGGCGTTTCGGCAAAAGCGATGAAGGCGGAAAATGATAGAGTTTTTAAAATTTGGAAAGAGGAAGAAAGGCGTGAAGTTGAAATGTGCACAGTTCACAATAAAACTTTGACCAGAGCAGGATTGATTATGCAATTATCTCCGATGGAGGCTCATCAAGGATGGATGTTTGGCAGACACTGCGTTCAAGTGTCTTATTATGACGAAATTACTGGAGAAAAAATAAAAAACGACAGAAGGGCTCAAGAGAAAGAGAGGCTTAGAATAATCCAAAATAAACAAGGTGCCGATTTTTTTGTTGTAGATAGGGCAACTCAAATTCCAGCAATATTTTTAAATAGGCACACGGGAGAGATTGAAGGGAGCGGGGTTCACTCGGAATCGATAAAGGCATTAGCCAAAGAAGAGCAATCATACGAAGCAATAAAAAGAGATATTCTTTATTATTTAGCTCATTTGACCTGCTCCGCTACAACTTTGCGCAAGATGTATGGAGAGGATCATTTCAAGAAGAAAGAGCCTGTTGATCCGCAAACAGAAAAAGAATCAAAATATCCGAACAAGAAAAACAAGAAAAACAAAGCAAAAAGAAGCTATCCATACGAACTGGATGAAAAAATTCCTGTTCCTCCTGCAGAGATAGTTTTTCAAGTATTGCAAGGAGAAACGGCTACTTATATAACCGGAGAAGGAAGAGAAATGGAATCGGAAGACATCATGACGCCTAATCAAGTTCGCGCCGCCGTTGCAAATTTGGAAAGACACCTCACGGCGACGGAAGCTGTAAACCACCGGATGCTTTTGCCGTTAATGAAAAAACCTGATGTAGAAGATGGTGATGAAGTGAATTTTATTGCTAAACAAGCAAGGGAAAGAGCAAAACAATTGGCAAAAGCTTGTGGAAGAATTTTAAGAAGAGGAATTGAGTTTACAAGTCCGGTAGAGGGCATAACGGAGGAAGGGCGTGTTTTTCATCCGGAAAGATTGAACAAATTGATGGATAAATGTGGAGCGAAAACACTGGAAGAGATAGTAGAAATGTTTCCGGGGAATGCGTATATTAGAGAAGAAACATGGGTAGTTCCGGGCGGGGAAGAAAAAAAGGACGCTATTTTACACGGATATGAATCAATAAAAGGAAAAACCCCGGAAGAAGTGGCTTCAAGAGTAAAAAAAGCGGTAATAGCAGTTGTTCCGCGTAGAAAAAAGGACTGATAACTACCATCCCCTCTCCGCGTATTTTTGATCGAGCTTGTCCATTTCGAGGCTTTCCATAGCTTCGCCGAGGCCTTCGGAACATTTCGCCAAAATTTCCGGATTATCAAAATGCAAAGTAGCCTCTACGATCGCCTTTGCTCGAGCTTTTGGATTGCTGGACTTAAAGATCCCACTTCCTACAAAAATACCGTCACAGCCTAATTGCATCATCATGGCGGCATCTGCAGGAGTCGCAATTCCACCGGCTGCAAAATTTACCACAGTAAGTCTTCCTAATTTTTTAACTTCTTTTACCAATTCCAAAGGAACTCTTTCTTCTTTTGCATATTTTTTCAAACTCGCATCTGTCATTTTTCGCAAGCAAGTAATTTCTTCACTAATTTTTCGCATATGAGTCACGGCTTCAACTACATTTCCGGTTCCAGCTTCCCCCTTTGTTCGAATCATCGCGGCGCCTTCGTTAATCCTTCGCAAAGCTTCGCCCAAATTTCGCGCTCCACACACAAACGGCAACTTGAATTTTGATTTATCGACATGATATTTCATATCCGCGGGAGTCAAAACTTCACTTTCATCGATATAGTCGACACCCATGCTTTCCAAAATTTGCGCTTCCACAAAATGTCCGATTCGCACTTTTGCCATTACGGGAATAGTGACGGCCTTCATGATTTCTCTGATCATTTTCGGATCACTCATTCTCGCCACACCGCCTTGTTTGCGAATATCGGAAGGCACTCTTTCCAGAGCCATTACCGCCACCGCTCCAGCGTCTTCGGCGATCTTTGCCTGTTCAGCATTTACCACATCCATAATTACACCGCCTTTTAGCATCTGCGCTAAGCCTTTTTTCAGCTTCGGCGTATTTTTATTTGCAATTTTTTTCATATATTAAAGTTAACAAAGCACAGCAATTTAAACAAAAGCGAAGGATAAATGCAACTCGACTAAAAATAACTCTCGGTATCCAAAATTTTCAAATCTTCAATTCCATATTTTCCGAGCGCGCCAGCAACGATTTTTGCGACTTGCACATTCGTCACGAGCGGAATATTTAAATCCATAGATTTTCTCCTGATTAGATAGCCATCGGTGACAGCGGATCTGGTGTAATTTTTTGGAATGTTTACAACCAAGTCAAATTCATGCGCGACCATTGCGTCCAGAATATTTGGAGATTTTTTTGTGGAAATTTTTTGCAATTTTTTGGTTTTTATACCATGTTCATTAAAGAAATCGGCGGTTCCGTCTGTCCCAAAAATCTTAAATCCCATTTCAGAGAATTTTTTAGCGGTGAAAAGTAGGTCCGCTTTTGGAGCAACTCCTCCGACGCTAAATAAAACTCCTTTTTTTGGAAGTGCAAACCCAACTCCAATCATAGATTTCAAAAAAGCTTCATAAAGGTCATCTCCAAAACATCCCACCTCGCCTGTTGAAGCCATTTCAACTCCCAGCACAGGATCGGCTCCTTTTAGCCTAGGAAAGCTGAATTGTGGGGCTTTTACACCGACATGATCGAGATCGAGGGTTTTATAATTTCGATATGCGACCATTTCGTTTCCTCGTTTGCTGATTTTAAGACCGCTGGATTTTAGCATCGATTCAGTCGCGATTTCGATGAAATTGTATCCGGTGATTTTTGAAGAAAATGGAAAACTTCTGCTCGCCCGCAAATTACACTCAATTACCATTACGCGGTTATTTTTAGCCAAAAATTGGATGTTGAATGGACCGCTGATATTTAATTCTTTGGCGATTTTTTTTGCAATGACTTTTATTCTGCGAATGGTTTCAATGTAAAGTTTTTGAGGAGGAAGAACGATCGTCGCGTCGCCGCTGTGCACTCCAGCATTTTCAATATGTTCAGCAATTGCGTAGATGACGATTTCTCCTTTATGAGCGACGGCATCAATCTCGATTTCCTTTGCTCCAAGTTCAAATTTGGAAACTACAACGGGCGCTTCCGCGGAAATTTTTACAGCTTTACTCAAGAAAATATCCAAAGCTTCTTTGTCATAAGCCACGCTCATAGCCGCACCTGACAAAACATAAGAAGGTCTTACCAAAACGGGATATTCCACTTTTTCCGCAAATTTATAAATATCTTCGAGTTTAGCCAACTCTTGCCATTGAGGCTGGTCGATGCCGAGCTTATCTAGCATTCCAGAAAATTTATGACGATTTTCCGCGCGATCAATACTTTCCGAAGAAGTTCCCAAAATTTTAACGCCTCTTTGAGCAAGTTTTAAAGCGATATTATTTGGAACTTGTCCGCCGGTGGAGACGATCACTCCGGCCACATTTCCTTTTGTTCGCCGTGGCGAATCATTCCCGCGCCCTGTGTCATTCCCGCGAAGGCGGGAATCTACTTCCTTTGTCAAAAATCCCCCATTCTCAAATTCATAAATATCCAAAATTCTTTCAATCGAAAGTTCATCAAAATACAATCTGTCGCACAAGTCGTAATCAGTCGAAACAGTCTCAGGATTATAATTTATCATCACGGTTTCAAATCCTTCTTTTGCACATGTTTGAAGCGCATTCACGCAACACCAATCAAATTCCACGCT
>JAQVVS010000121.1 GCA_028698865.1 Candidatus Altimarinota bacterium
TGGTGCGAGCCGAAATTCCTCGTGAGGGCACCAAAATTAATAATTAACATAAAAAAAATGGAACAAATAGATAATTTTTTAGAATGCGTAAAGGAATACCAGGAATTGAGAAACAAAATAACAGAAGAAGACATTGAAGCCGTGGAAGAAAAAATAGGCTCAAAATTATCCAAACCTTGGATAGAAATTCCCATAGGCAAAAAAATAGACTTCGCATTAGTAGACAAACTCACCGGGGAAGAACTTAAAGCATTATGCGATAAATTCAGGAAAGACGATCGAGACCCAAAATTTATGCCGGCTTTGCATGAGCTTCAAAATAACATATTCATACTGCAAAATTTAACAGGAGAGGATAAATATAACAATCTTGTAAATTAAAAAAATACATATTACCTATAAGAGAAAAGCGCTCCTATTCATCGGAGCGCTTTTTAGCAAACATCTCTTTATACAAAATACGATATACGATATACTGGATATATGATGATAACTCCAGAAACACAACTTCAAACCATCCCTCGTATCAGTCCAAAATACGCTAAGGCTCTTGAAAAAATGAGCATTTTTTCCATTCGCGACCTGTTTTTTCATTTCCCTTTCCGCTATGATGATTTTTCCGAAATGCGTTCAATCGCTGAATTGTGGAGTGGCCAGATTGCCACCATCCAAGGAACAGCAATTAAAATCAAAAATGTCCGCACCTGGAAAAAGAAAATGCATATCACCGAAGCCCAGATTCAGGATGAAACCGGAACAATAAAAGCAATCTGGTTCAATCAGCCGTATATTTCCGATACGCTCACGGAAGGAAAAAAGGTCCGGCTCAGCGGAAAAATTTCTGCTGATTCGAGCGGCCTCTACTTTTCTAACCCTGTTTGGGAAATGGAGAGCCGGATTCCAACCAACACCGGACGACTGGTTCCGGTTTATCCGGAAACGCAAGGACTGACTTCCCGCTGGCTCCGCTGGCAAATCCAAACATTTTTGAAATTAAATCTTGAGATAAAAGATCCAATCCCCCAAGATATTCTCAAAAAACTAAATCTTCCGGAAATCAAAAAAGCGCTGAAATGCATCCATTTTCCCAATTCCAAAGATGAATACTTAGTCGCGCAGAAAAGGTTTGCTTTTGAAGAAATGTTCCTGGTCCAAATCAAATCTATCCAAGTGCGTTCTAGTTGGCAAAAAGAAAAATCGGTTCAAATAAAATTCAATGAAAAGTTAATCAAGAAATTTGTCGATTCCCTGCCTTTCAAATTGACCAACGCCCAAAAGAAGGCTTCCTTCCAAATCCTCAAAGACTTGGAAAAGTCGCGTCCAATGAACAGGCTGCTCAACGGCGATGTCGGAAGCGGAAAAACAATCGTCGCGGAAATCGCTTCCGTCCAAGCCATAAGTTCCGGATATCAAGTCGCTATCATGGCTCCGACCGAAGTTCTTGCCATTCAGCACTTCAATAATTTTTGCAAAATATTCAAGGATTATGATTTCAATATCGCATTACTAACAAATTCATATAAAATGTTTTATTCATGTCATTCCGCACTTGATGCGGAATCTATACTCTCAAAAAACGATAGCGTAGATTCCCGCTTTCGCGGGAATGACAAGGAGAGAATAAAAATTTTAGAAAAACTTAAATCCGGAAAAATAAATTTAATAATCGGAACTCATTCCCTCATCCAAAAAGACATTCGCTTTAAGGATTTAGCCTTGATAATCGTTGACGAACAGCATCGTTTCGGAGTCGCCCAGCGCGCCTATCTCCAGCAGCAAATCGAAAATATCAATGACGGACTGAAAAATACTGTCCCCCATTTTCTCACGATGACTGCCACTCCTATTCCCCGAACTCTCGCGCTCGCCTTTTTCGGAAATCTTGATTTGTCGATTCTAGATGAAATGCCAAAGGATCGGAAAAAAATAATCACCGAAATTGTCGGTCCGCTGGAAAGAAAAATGAAATATGATTTTATCCGAGAAGAAATAAAAAAAGGCAGACAATGTTTTGTTATCCTGCCCCTCGTTGAAGACTCGAAAATCCTGACAGAAGTCAAAGCCGCTGTTTCTGAACACAAAAAATTATCAGAAGAAATTTTTCCCGATCTGAAAATTGGGCTTGTCCACGGAAAACTGCCCGCCAAAGGCGGGTCCGCCTCCGGCGGAAAATCAAAAGAAACTGTAATGAAAGAATTTGCAGAAAAGAAATTGGATATTTTGGTCGCTACTGCTGTCGTAGAAGTCGGAATCGACATCCCCAATGCTTCAGTAATGATAATTGAAGATGCTGATCGCTTCGGACTTTCCCAGCTCCATCAGTTCCGAGGAAGAATCGGCCGCGGAGAACATCAGTCCTATTGTTTTCTTTTCACTTCCTCCGACTCGGGATTAGCCAAAAAACGCCTCCAAGCGCTTGTGAAAAACAGCGACGGATTTGCCATCGCTGAAAAAGATTTGGAGCTGCGCGGTCCTGGACAATTTTTTGGAACCCGCCAATCCGGAATTCCCGATATCGCGATGGAAAATCTGACTAATATAAAATTGATTCAAATCGCACGAGAAGAAGCCCAAACATTCTTGCAATCCGACCCGGAACTGAAAAAACATCTTTTACTCAAAGATGCTCTTCAAAAATTCGACGAAAAAGTCCATTTGGAATAATTCCCTTTCTAAAACCACCTCCTTATTTAAACCCGTAAAAATAATATTTGGGTATATGAAAGATGGTTTTGGAAAGAAAAAGGGATTGACCGCCATCCCCAAGGAGTCTTCTATCGGAGGAAAAGACACAAAATCTGTTCACCAAAGGCCGCGCTAAATTGTGTTTCGCCTTGATTGACTTACATCATCGCTTACCTAACATAGCATACCTCCTCCAGCCCTT
>JAQVVS010000122.1 GCA_028698865.1 Candidatus Altimarinota bacterium
CAGATCTGCGAATCGGTTGATAAGGCTTGAAAGATCCGTCCGGATATCCTACGAAAATACCCGTGTCTTTCGCCCATGCAATCGCGTCGCAAAAAGCATAACTTGCCAAAACATCCGCGAATCCCGCACACTTTCCCGATTGCCCGCCCGTCGAAGCCGATGTTCCGACCGAAAAATATCCTCTTTCCACATCTTTTTTGCTCGATTTTTTCGCCGTTATTCTATATTCATATACTCCGCCCGCCACTGATAATCCGCTTTTATTTTTTCCGTCCCAGTCGACGGAATGAGAGCCTTTTTCGAGTTCTTCATCATCCATTATCGTTTTTATGGTTTTGCCGCCTTTGCGAATTTCCACTGTCACTTCATCGGCATCCTTGTCGAGTTTGAAATATATTTTTAGGGCTCCTTTCTTTGCGGAATAAGGTAGGACATCTATATCTATTTGGTCTTTGTAAATGTTCGGGGCGTTTTTTTCATCAGCTTTCTCCTCGGAAATTTTCATATCTTCCGTGTATAAATCTTTCCCTTTGCTGTTTTCTGCTTCGATTTTGTACGTGTAATTTCCGGTGTTTTTATTTCCTTCCCACATTATTTTGTAAAGACCGCTTTTTTGATTTTTTTCATCGTATAAAGTTTCAATCAAATCATTATTTTTATAGATCGAAATTTTCAAATCCGCTTGAGCGGTTAGATTGAAAACTATGTGAGTGTATTCCCAGTCCGGATCAAAATCTTCTTTTGTGACATACACGCCTTCGATATCCGGAACTTTTGTTCCCGCTGTTACGACTGCGCCTTTTTGCACGGAAAATTCTCCTTGATCGTCATCTTGATGCAATCCTGCGGCCGCATTTATCGTATATTTGTAATCCCCTTCCTCAACTATGCTCCCGCTTGTATTTTTTCCGTTCCAAGTGATGGAATGAGATCCTGTTGAATAACTTTTCGAACTTGCCAAAGTTTTTATCAATCCCCCATTTTGATTTAAAATTTTTATTGTCACTTTTGCGTCAGAATCAATTTCGAAATTTATTTTTATGTTTTGCGATTTCCAAGGATCAAAAGAATCTTTATCTGCGCTCGATTCCGTTATGGAAACTCCCGTTTCCGAAGTGACTGGATTGGCTGGAGCTGAAACCTTTATCGTTCCCTCTTTTAAATCTTTTGTTTGGTTTGTGCCGGTTGCGTCAATTTTGAAAGTATAAGTTCCTCCTTCCACGGATTGGCCAGCCCCTCCAATTTCTGCCCCTGATCCGTATTTGCCATTCCAATAATATGCATGATTTCCTATCCCGACGAATTGATTTTCAACGAAAGTTCCGACTTTATCGGATCCTTTGAAAATTTCCAGAGTGACATATCCTTCCGTATTAGTGTAATAGTTTATAGCTACGGACGGTCTTGTAGAAAAATCTACCGTGCTTGGGGTGGCGTAAACATTTGAAACAGCCATGCTTAAAGATGCCGAAGTTTGTGATGGGAATGCGAAAATCCAGACAAACGACAGAGCGAAAATTATTGTTTTTACAATACTTTTCATAGAATTTTATTATGAGGTATTTTTAATATATCAAACAAGCCTTTTTATTCCAAATTCTTTGAGAATCATTCTCAGTCTGAAAATCGGGAGACCCACAACATTGAAATAATCTCCTTCGATTTTCTTTACGAATAGCGAGCCGATTCCTTGAATCGCGTAGCCTGCTGCCTTATCCTCGCCCTCTCCGGAATTAACATAATTTTCGATATCAGCTTCATCGAGCCTATCCATCGTTACAAAAGTTTCTTCGATTGCCGAGATGTTTTTTTTGTTGTCCGTGTCCATAACGCAAATTCCGGAAATGACTCTGTGTGTGGTGTTGTTAAGGAGGCGGAGAATTCTTTTGGCGTCTTCTTTGTCTTTTGGTTTGCCGATTATGTGATTTTGAAAAGCGACTACTGTGTCCACTCCGATTATCAAAGCGTTTCTGTAATGCCTGGAGATGTCTTGAGCTTTTCCGATGGCGTTGTGAATAGCCAAATCTTCTGGCAAAAGGCCTTTTTCCTTTTCTTCAAATTCGCTCGGATGCACTTCAAATTCCAATTTTATTTCTTCGAGAAGTTGTTTTCGACGCGGACTTTTGGAAGCGAGAACGATCTGTTTTTCCGTTTTCATAAAATTTATTGACTAAATAGAGCAACTAACTTAGAATCACACCGCTTATTATTATCTTAATTTAAATAAAAATGCCAGTTATTAAGTCCGCGAAAAAGCAGATGCGTCAAAATATGAAAAGACGTGAGCAAAGATTACCGATTCGCAATCAAATGAAAACCACTTACAAAAAAGCTTTGAAACTTTTGAAGGAAGGTAAAATCGCCGAAGCGGAAAAGTTTTTGGCTACGGCTTATAAAGTGATTGATACCGCTGCGAAAAAAAATATAATCCACAAAAATAACGCAAACAGGAAAAAATCTGTCTTAGCTAGGGGTTTGAATAATTTGTCTGCGAAAAAGAAGGCGAGCGATAGCGAGCCTGTAGCTAAGAAAGGGAAATAGGTTTTGAATTATGAAATTTTTATGAGATCCCGTCATTCAAGTGGCGGGATTTTTTTTGTTTTGCTTTGAGTGGAAATTTATAATAGAATTTGCGCGTTCGCCTTTTGATTTTTGCGCTTTGCGGACAATAGTTCTTTCAAAATCGGGCCTGTAGCTCAGTTGGTCAGAGCAGTCGGCTCATAACCGATTGGTCGAAGGTTCAAGTCCTTCCAGGCCCACCAAAATATAAATAAAAATTTTAATTTATGACAACTTCAGCTTTTGCGCACGCTCTTACTTTCGCAAAAAAATCATCGTATATATTCATT
>JAQVVS010000024.1 GCA_028698865.1 Candidatus Altimarinota bacterium
CTTTGGTGGCTTTTTCTGATCAAGTGAATGAAAAGGTTTCGGGAATTGTGAAGATGAAGATTTATAAAGGGAATGTGATGGTGACCGCTATTAATTCAAAGTATTCTCTTTTAAACAGTAATATGGCGAGTTTTGATGATGGAGCCAGTTTTAATCAAAATGTTTCTGCCGGATTTATAGAGCTTTACGGGTTGCAACAAAAGATGGCTTGGAAGATCGGGAAATGATGGATTTATTGAAAACGGCCTCTCGAAGTCTTTTGAAAAGGGCTTTGGGAGGCTTTGGATTAGCATTGTTCTCCTTCTGCGGGTGGTTCTTCTTCGGTTACTTCGACTTTTGTGTAGTATTTGTCGTAGTATTTTTTCGCTTCTTTTAGAGATTCCACAACTTTTTCATCATCTCCGGCGTGTAGAAATTTTGGAGAAACTTTTATGGATATTGCTCCCGGATAGCGATCTTGTTTTAGTTTTGTCAGGAAGCTTTCCAGAGGCATGATTCCTTCTTGTGGGAGGGAGTATTTTTTCCCGTGGTAAATGTTTGAAAGGTGGACATGCACCAAGAATTTTTTGAATGAAGTGTAAGCTCTGATCAAGTCTTTTCGGCTTTCTCCTATGCGAGTTACATCCAGAGAAATATGTTTGAATCTTTTTAGTTCTTCTGTGTTTGACATTGTGTGCAATGGAATAAATCCCAGAAATGTTTCGGCTGGTGCGTTTTCCAGTGCTATGGAAATGAATTCTTTTTCGCGAAGGCGCGGGACTTCTTTTTTTAGCCAACTAGCCATTTTGAAGTCTAGAATTTTTGGTGGTTGAATTATTACAACTTTTGCTTGTACGGTTTTGGCAATTTCGACAAGTTCTTTGATTTTTTCGCTTTTTATTTGCATCGGAGCCGAAATCGCGTGGATTGGCATTTGGTATTCATCGGAAAGTTTTTTCAAATATTCTCCGTTGAATGTGTCAAATAATCCAAAGTCTATCGCGACATCAATTCCATCGTATCCTGCGGCTTTTGCAAGTTCAAAAATACGATTTAGTCCGTATCCTCGCAAAGAATCTGTTGAAAGTATGATCATATATTTTTGTTTTTAATTCCTTTATATTTTACCACAAAATTGCTTTCTATAGCAAGGTTGCGTGTGGAAATTGCTATAGTTTGGTGGAAATTATGGCTTTTTTATTACCGTGAGGCCGCCCATGTAGGGAATTAGGACTTTTGGGATATTTACGCTTCCGTCCGCGTTTTGGTAATTTTCCAGAATGGCGACGAGTGTGCGCGCTACCGCAATGGCGGTGCCGTTTAGAGTGTGGATATATTCGTTTTTGCCTTCGGCGTTTTTGTAGCGAATTTTTGAACGTCGAGCTTGGAAATCCGTGCAATTTGAACAAGAAGTTAATTCTCTGAATTTATTTTGAGTAGGAATCCATACTTCTATGTCGTATTTTTTTGTTGCGGGAGCGCCTAAATCCCCGGAGCAGATGTTTATAACTTGATAATGAAATCCCAAATCTTGCATGATTTCTTCTTCTGTTTCGCGAATCATTTCGTGTTCTTTTTCTGAATTTTCAGGATTGCAAAAACTGTACATTTCGATTTTGTCGAATTGGTGAACCCGAATAATTCCGGCTGTATCTTTCCCGTATGATCCTGCTTCTCGACGGAAACAAGTGGAAAATCCGCAGTATCTTATAGGTAAATTTTTATCTTCTAAAATTTCTTCCGCATGAAGCATGGTCAGAGGAACTTCCGAAGTTCCGACCAAGTATAAATTGTCTTCGTTTGGATTTACGGAATAAATTTCATTTTTGTCGGCTGGAAAAAATCCTGTGGCGTACATGGCTTCTTCTTTTACCAAAACCGGCGGGATAATTGGGTGGAAACCTTTTTTTGTAAGTTTGTGAATGATGTGTTGTACAAGCGCAAATTCGAGCAAAACCGCTTCGTTTTTCAGATAATAAAATCTGGTTCCTGAAGTGCGAGTGCCTCTCTCGATGTCTATGATGTCTAGGGCTTTTCCGAGAGTTGCATGATCTTTCGGTTCAAAATCAAATTTTGGTTTTTCTCCATGAGTTTTTATAACGACATTTTCGGATTCGTCTTTTCCGACCGGAGTGGTTGCGGAAATCGGATTTGGTACGAATAAAGCCAATTCTTCGATCTCTTTTTCCAATGGTTCCAACTGAGGTTCCAAAGTTTTTATTTCTTCTTTCACTTTTTTCATCTCTTCCAAAATAGTTTCTTTATTTTCTTTAGCGTTTGGGATTTCTTTCGAAACTTCGTTTTGGCGAGCTCGCAACTTTTCCAAAATCACCAATTTCCCTTTGTATTCATCGTAAAGTTTTACGATTTTATCCACGTCCACTTCTATGTTTTTGTGTTTCGCACTTTCTTTAACTTTTTCCGGATTTTCTACGATGAATTTTATATCGAACATTTTGAATGGATTAATTTGCTTTGCTTACATAAGAAAAATCTTCCGTATTTATTTTTATTATATCTCCTTCATTCACAAAAAGAGGAACTTTTACTTTCAGTCCCGTTTCGATAACGCAATCTTTTATTGCTCCGGTAGCGCTATCTCCTTTTACGCCCGGCTCCGCGAATGTGACCAAAAAGTCCATTTTAGGTGGTAGTTGGATGCTTACGGGAGTTCCTTCGATATACATTGCGTAGCAATCTGTTCCGTCTTTCATGATTTGCGCGTAATCTCCGATGGCTTCTTTTTCGAGCGAGAATTGTTCGAAATTATCGTTATCCATGAAGTGATAATTTGTTCCGTCGTTGTACATGTATTGGCATTTTTTGTATTGTACATCGGCGGTTTCAACGGCTTCTCCGGATTTGTAGGTGACTTCCGCGTTTCCTCCTCCTTGCAGGTTTTTTAGTTTTACGCGGGTGAAGGCGGCTCCTTTTCCCGGATTTACAAATTGAGCATATGTGACCACCCAAGTTTGGTTTTTGTGAACGATTGCTATTCCTTTGCGAATGTCAGTAGTTGTTGTCATAAATTTTAGGGTTTTAAATTGTTAAGCATTTTTTCGAGTGGAAATAATAGGACTTCCTCTATTGTTTTTTTGTTGAGAAGAACCATAAATAATCGATCCACTCCCAGTGCGATTCCCGCGCATGGAACCGAGATGGATTTTAGACTAGCGAGAAATTCTTCGTCAACATGAAAGACTTTTTTATTCAGTTTTTTTCTGAGGGATTGCTCTTGTGTGAGGCGATCGCGTTGTTCTGTGCTGTCGAGGAGTTCGCTATATGCGTTTGCCAATTCGTTGCCGGCGATATAGAGCTCGAATCTTTCCGCCCAGAATGGATTTTTTTTATTTTTCTTTGAGAGGGCGGCTTGACTTGCTGGATAGTCGTAGACGAATATTGGCTTTTTGAAGCCGAGTTTCGGCTCGATTTCATTTAGGAAAATTTTGTAAAACAGGTCGTCCCAGTCGTTGCATCCGTTTATGTTAAATTGATGATTTACGGCGGTTTTTGAGAAAGTTTCAAAGTCTTTGTTTTGTTCGAGATCGATGTCGCAGTATTTTTGGAATAGGTCGTTTACGCTGTAGCGATCCCATGGTATTGAAAGGTCGATTTCGTTTTCTCCGAATGTTAATTTGTGACTGTCGGCGAGGTCTATTATGAGATTTTCGCAGTCTTCCATGAGAGTGTTGTAGTCGGCGAGAGTTCTATACCATTCGAGCATGGTAAATTCGGGATTGTGTCGGCCGCCTCCGATTTCTCCGTTTCTAAAAACTTTGGTAATGTTGTAGATGTTTCCGAATCCGGCTCCTAGCAGTTTTTTCATTTGGAGTTCGGGGGAAGTGTTTAGGTAGAGAGTTTTTTTTTCTCCGTGCGGATTTATAAAGTCTGTTTCAAAAGGATTTAAATGGGGTTCCATTCCAGGAATCGGCGTCATGATCGGAGTATCAACTTCCAGGAAATTATTTTCATTAAAAAAATCTCTGATTTTTTGAGTGAGATAATTTCTTTCTTTCGCTATTTCTTTATTGTAAATCATAATGTTTTAAGCATGCTTTTTCTATTCCTTCCGCGTCTATTCCAGCGTTTTTGTATAATGATTGAGGTGTTCCTGATAATTCGTAATGAGTTGTTCCAAGCATTTCAAAGCTGTCTACTTTTATATTTTCCGTGAGAAGGGTTTTTGCCAGTTGTGAGCCGAAACCGCTGTGTATGTTGTGGTCTTCGACTGTGATTATTTTTTTGGTTTTTCGGATTGAATTTAGAAGCGTGTCGTCAAATTGTTTCGGTGAACTTACCGAGATGATTTCGACTGATATTTCAGGGTGTGTTTTTTGCAAATTTTCTCGCGCTTTCAGGGCTTCGCAAGTTATTGCTCCGAGGCAGGCGATTGTTATACTTGAGCCTTCGCGAACGATATCGCATTTTCCATATTCGTATTTATAATTTTCGTCGTAGATGAGTTCTCCGCTTTCTTTTGTGAGAGTTGGAATTTTGTGGCGTCCCATTCGCACATAAAAATTTCCGTAATGAGAGGCGATGTATCTGATAATTTTGTCGGTTTGATTTGGGTCTGACGGCTCAACAATCATGGTTTCATACATTCCCAAAAATGATCCGATGTCGTCGATGGCTTGATGAGTCGGACCGTCTTCTCCTACGGAAAGTCCGCAATGAGTCGCGACCATTTTTACGTTGCAGTGATTTATGTCGTTTACGCGGGCTTGATCTTTTGCGCGACTACTCATGAATGCTCCGAATGTTGAACAAAATGGGATATATTCGGTGAGAGAAAGTCCTCCGGACATGGAGACCATGTGTTGTTCACAGATGCCGCATTCGATGTATTGATTCGGGGTTGTTTCGTATAGAAATTTTGTCATCACAGAGCTTTTTAGATCGGCTGAAAGTCCCAGGATTTGAGGGTTGTTTTTTGCTAAATCGGCGAGTGTTTTTCCGTATGCTGAACGGCAATCAGTGAGGTCATCTTTTCCGTAAACGATTGGATTTCCCGAATTTATTTTTACTTCGCTGAGAGATTTTTGGAAGATATTTTTTTCAGGATGCCATTTGATGAATTTTTTGAAATTTTCAATGAGTGTTTTTTCTTCTTCGGAAAGTTGCAGAGTTTCGATTGCCTTGTCGGCGTCTTCGATGGATGGGGGAGCGCCATGCCATTTTGGTATTAAATTTCTCCCTTCATTTTCCATAAATTCAACTCCTTTTCCCATTATGGTTTCTCCGATTATCGCGACCGGACATGAAGTTTCTTTGTGCGCTTCTTCCAATGCTTTCCAAATCGCTTGGTGGTCGTGTCCGTCTATTTCGATTGTTTTCCAGTTTGCAGATTTCAAAATTTCTTTGACATTGATGTCTTGGATTTCTTTTAAACTGGCGGTTAATTGGACGCGATTATAGTCGACGAAAAGTATTATGTTATTCAATTTGTGGTGTCCGCAAAATTGCAGCATTTCATAAACTTGACCTTCTTGCATTTCGCCATCGCCTACGGTTGCGAAAGTTTTTGCTGAAGATTTTTTCAATTTTTCCGCCATCGCAAATCCGGTGGCCGCTGAAACTCCGACTCCGAGCGGGCCTGTTCCGTAAAAAATTCCATCAACATATCTGGTGACGTGTCCTTCATAAATCGAACCAAATTTTCGAAAAGTGTTTATGATTGCTTCTTTGTCAGCGTATCCCATTTCCGCAAGTACACTGTAAACTGCAGGGGAGATGTGCCCGTTGCTGATTACGATTTTTTCGCCTGTTTGGCTCAAGATAAATGTGTATAAAACCGCTAGATAATCAAGAGTTGAGAGGCTTCCTCCAGGGTGTCCGCTTTGTGAATTTTTAACGGTTTCGATTATCGTTTTTCTGCAAGATTTTGTGAATGCTTGAAGAAAATTTAAATGGTTTTGGCTTAAAGATTCAGTGAGTTTTGGTAGTTGTGTAAACATTTTATGAATATTCTTTTATTAATAATTCTTTTGAAAACTTTTTTCCGAGTTCCACTGCCGGTTGATCAAATGCGTAGATTTCGAAAAATTCTCCGAGAAAGGCGATCGATCCCTCAAACATCATGAAAAGTTCTCCGAGAGTTTCTTCGGAAATATTGTTTATTTTTATCGTGATATTTGGTCTGTTGTTTTCGGTGAGCGCCATTTCCGTGCCTCTTTTTTCGAGAGTCATGAGCTTGTTGAATGTGACTTTTTTGTTGATGATGTCGAATGCGGGTATGTCTGTGTGAGGATTTGGGATTATGAGCGGATCGGAAAGGGTTTCTACTTCTATGAATGTGATTAATTTGTCATTTGGGCCGTCGTTGTAGAGTTGGACTTGTGAATGTTGATCTTCTGCCCCTAGTGCTTTTAGAGGTGTTATTCCTTTTCCTTGTTTGCCGATGCTTTCGGCGAGAAGTTGTGTGTACCAGTCGGTCAATCTGTCGAGTTGCTGAGAATATGGCATTAATACATTGATGTTTTTTCCTTTTTGGTTGAGAAGATATTGGATTGCCGCGAGTCTGAACGGAGTGTTTTTTGATATTTCGGGGCTGACAAATTCGTCTCGCATTTTTTTTGCTCCGGAAAGCATTTTTTGGATATCGATTCCGCATAATTTTGCTGGGAGTAATCCTGCGGCGGTCAATACTGAAAATCTTCCTCCTACATTTCGAGGTATTTCAAAAGCTGGGATATTTTCTTTATTTGCGATTTCTCGAAGGAGGCCTTCTTCACGATCGGTCACAAATGCGAAATGATTTTTTATCGTTAACTTTTTTTCTTTGCATTTTTGGCGGAAATATAGGTACTGAGCCATCGTTTCGGGGGTTGTACCGGATTTTGAAACGACTATGAAAAGAGTTTTTGAAAGATCCAAAATAGTTGTGAATTTTTTTATCAGAACCGGGTCTATGTTTGAAATTATGTGGAGGTTTGGGGTGGTAATGTCGGAATTTTTTGTGGCATCGATGGCAAATTTTTTGAAACATTGTTTTAAACAGGCTGTTCCAAGTGCTGAGCCTCCTATTCCCAAAACCACTATGTCGGTATATTTTCCTTCGGATTTTTTTGCAAAAACATTTATTGCTTTGATTTGCGTTTGGTCGTCTATACATTCGTAAAATCCTGCATTTTTGCTGTGAATTTTTTGCAGGTATTTTTTGATTGATTTTTCGGTTGCGGAAATTTCCTCAGGAGAAAGGCCATTAGCTTCGTCGATTTTTCCTAGATTTTCGTAGTCTAAATAGATCATTTTATATTCTTTAATGCGGGAGTTAGTTTACGGGATTTCGGCTTGTGTTTCAAGAAAGATTTTGATGGGTTGCGAGGTCGTGCTAATTATGGTAGAATATGAGTGTATTTATAAAAATAAAAACAAAAAATATGGGATTTGAAAAAGAACCAAGTTTTGATTACGAAAGTAGTGAAAAGGGGAATGAAAGTTTGATGAAAAAGTTTGAAAATGATGCTGAAATGGTGGAAAAAGGGAATGCTGATAGCGCTGACAAGCGTGAAATAAATGTCCCGAAAGGTGAATCCGACGGCAAAAAATCCGTGGATGATGGTTTTTTGCAAAATATCGTTCAGTCCGGAGCCGAGGCAAAAGAAAAAGAGGTTCAAGATAAGAAATCTGCTGATAAAACAGCTGAAGAATTAATAAAAAAGCTTGATCAGCCTGAAAAATCTCTAAGTAAATCCTCTCACCCCGAAGTTGCTCCAAGCACAGCTGAAAAGGCTCCGGAGGTTACAGAAAGCGTTGATGTTGCTCAGGCTGAGATTGCTGAAAAGCGGGAGGAACTCGCCGAGGGAACAGGGAGTTTGCTTAGCGAGGAGGCGAGTGATTCGGCGGAGGCTTAGTTTTGTATTAGAATGGAGTGATTGCTTCTTTGTGGAGTTTTTGCTATTGTCTTGGCCACTTTTAGTAATTTATTGATGAAATATCATGGGGCATCCGCATGCTAATCTGTTGAGAACAATTTGGAGGTTTACCAAGGGTATGCGTAAAAAATTCGTATTAACATACCTTATGTTTGTTTTGGCCAATGTTGTGATTATGTTACAGCCTTTTTTGATAGGGAAATTCATGAATATTATTCAATCCGGAGGGCCGAATGTTATTAGAGACAGCGCAATCGTTTTGGGAATTTTTGCCTTGGCGGATTTTGTTTTTTGGATTTTTCATGGGCCGGCGAGGTGCATGGAGAGAACAATGTCGTTTAATTTAAGCAGGAATTTTTTGACTTATATGTTTAATCTTGTCACGAAACTTCCGCTGAAGTGGCATAAAGATAATCATTCCGGAAAAACAATTGATAAAATCAATAAAGCTGCCGACGCCTTGAAGTCTTTTACTGATGAATTATATGTTTATGTTGAGACGATTATTCAATTTGTGGCGTCTGTTGTCGCGATAGTTTTGATAACTAAGTGGGATGGATTGATTGTTTTCGTTTTTGCTTTCGCGGTGCTAGTGGTGATTTCAAAATTTGATAAACCGCTTGTTAAAAGTCTTCAGACTATCAATAAAAAATATCATGAAGTTGCTTCTACTTTTTTTGATTATATTTCAAATGCTACGACAATTATTACTTTGCGTCTCGAGAAATTGGCTAAAAGCGATTATGTGAAAAGGATAAATTTTGTTTATCCGCTATATAGGAAAATGACTGTTATCAATGAAGCAAAGTGGTTTTCGGTATCCATGGTGATGTCTTTGGCGTACTTCGTGATCATAATGTATTTTGTTTATAAAACTTATGGAGCCGGCGGTACGATTATGGTGGGGACATTGGTTATGTTGTATGAATATGTTCGTAGATTTATTGAAGTTTTTTATGGGGTTGCTTGGAAGTATGAACGATTTGTTGTTACGGCGGCCGATGTGACTGCGGTGAATGATATTATTGAAGATTACGGAAAAATTTCTCGAAAATTATCCGGTGCTTTGGTTCAAAACGGATGGAAAAAAATATCAATTAAAAACCTTTGCTTTAAGTATGAGGATGAGAAAAATCGGTCTCACACTTTGGACAAGGTGAGTTTGGAGTTGGGGATTGGTCAAAAAATTGCTTTGGTGGGGGAGAGTGGAAGTGGGAAAAGCACGATGATGACGATTTTGAGAGGGCTTACGAATGCAAATAAAGTCGACTTGGTAGTTGACGGGGAAAGATTTTTTGATTTACGTGCGTTGTCCGGAATAACCACTCTTATTCCTCAAATGCCGGAAATTTTTGAAAATACGATTGAATATAATATTACGATGGGGATTTCTCATTCAAAAAAAGATGTCATGAAGGCTGTTGAAATAGCTTGTTTTGATAAGGTTTTGAAGAAATTGCCAAATGGATTGGAGACGAATATTCGTGAAAAAGGAGTTAATTTGTCCGGAGGGGAAAGGCAGAGATTGGCTTTGGCTAGAGGGATTTTTGCTGCGCATATGAGTAGTTTGATTTTGCTCGATGAGCCGACTAGCAGTGTGGACGGCTCAAACGAGGTGAAAATTTATGAAGGAATTTTTGAGGCTTTTAAGGATAAATGTATTGTTTCAAGTATTCACCGGTTGCATATGTTGAAGTTTTTTGATTATGTTTATGTTTTTGATCATGGGTCATTGGTTGAACAAGGGACTTTTGAGGCCTTGAAAGCGAAGGAAAATGGAGTTCTCCAAAAGCAATTGATGCAAATCAAATAAATTTGTTCGATTACTCTTTTTTCTTGTCTTTTTCATCTACGACTTCAGCATCGACTACATCATCTTTTTTCTCGTCTTTGGTGTAGACTTTTACGCCGTCGTCGTCTGGGTTTGCTTCTCCTTCGGCTGGAGCTTCTTTGTTTTCCGCTTGGACTTTGTATAATTCCGCTCCGACTTTTTGGATTTCTTGACTCAACGATTCGGTTCCTTTTTCGAGTTCTTCTTTTGTGGCGTCTTTGTTTTCAATCACTTTTTTGAGTTCTTCGATTTTTTCTTGAACCGGTTTTTTGAGCTCGTCGGAAACTTTGTCTCCGGCGTCTTTTAATGTTTTTTCGGATTGAATTATTAAAGATTCAGCGTGATTTCGCGCTTCGATCAGATCTTTCTTTTTTTTGTCTTCTTCTGCAAATTTTTCAGCTTCTTTTTTGATTTTTTCAATATCTTCTTTGCTCATATTGCCACTGCCTGTGATTGTAATATGTTGAGCTTTACCTGTGGCTTTGTCATTTGCAGTTACTTTTAAAATTCCGTTTGAGTCGATGTCGAAAGTTACTTCAACTTGTGGAATTCCGCGTGGAGCTGGAGGAATTCCATCGAGAACAAATTTACCGAGTGATTTATTGTCTGCAGCCATTGGGCGTTCTCCTTGGCAAACATGTACTTCTACTGAGGTTTGAGAGTCTGCTGCTGTTGAAAAAATTTGTGATTTTGAAGTGGGAACAGCTGTGTTTCTTTCAATCAAAACCGTATTTACTCCGCCAAGGGTTTCTATTCCTAAGGAAAGTGGAGTGACGTCTACTAATATGATGTCTTTTACATTTGAATCTCCGGATAAAATTCCGCCTTGAATGGCTGCTCCGATTGCGACTGCTTCATCTGGATTTATGCTTTGATTTGGCTCTTTTCCAAAAATCTCTTTAACTTTTTCTTGAACGGCCGGCATTCTGGTAACACCACCGACGAGCAAAATTTCATCTATGTCACTGGCGAATATTTTTGCGTCTTCCATCGCTTTTCGGCATGGATCAATCGTTCTTTCGATTAGTGGGCTTACCAAATCTTCTAATTTTGAGCGGGAAAGTTTTGTTTCAAAATGTTTTGGACCGCTGGAATCCGATGTCAAATAGGGGAGGGAAACCGTGGTTTCGTGAACGGAAGAAAGCTCGATTCTGGCTTTTTCCGCGGATTCTTTTATTCTTTGGATCGCCATTTTATCGCTTGATATGTCCACTCCTATGGATTTTTTCACTTCCGCAATTATCCAATCCATTACTGCGATATCCATGTCGTCACCTCCGAGCTGAGTGTCTCCGTTTGTTGATTTTACTTGAAAAACGCCTTCTCCGAGTTCCAAAATGGAGACATCGAAAGTTCCTCCTCCAAAGTCGTAAATGGCGATTTTTTTATCGGCTCCGCGTTTATCCACTCCGTAAGCGAGGGCGGCGGCGGTGGGTTCGTTGATGATTCTTTTTACTGTGAGTCCGGCAATTTCTCCGGCGTCTTTTGTGGCTTGTCTTTGAGAATCATTGAAGTAGGCTGGAACTGTGATTACGGCTTCTGTGACTTTTTCTCCGAGATATTTTTCGGCGTCGGCTTTTAGTTTTTGGAGGACCATGGATGAAATTTCGGCCGGTCGATGTTGTTTTCCGTCGAGCAAAATTTGGACTTCGCCGTTTTTTCCTTTTTCTCATTTAAATCCGA
>JAQVVS010000025.1 GCA_028698865.1 Candidatus Altimarinota bacterium
ATCAGATGCTGAAAGTTTTTTTGGATGGAATTCCTTTGGAAATCGCCAGTAAATTACTTCCAAAAAGGACGCATTTGAAATTTGCTCTCCTCACTCACATTCATCTGCACGCCAAAAGCCAAGCTAAATATTCCGACAAACCCGTGGAAATCACCCGCAAAATCAGCAAATTTCAAATGCTCGCTTTGATCGACAGCCTTGAATCATTCATCAAAAAATTAACTTTGGGACGGACCAAAACCGAATGGGGAAATTACTATGAAGATACAAACTATTCAAAAGATTCCTCCACCGAAAAAGAAAAAATCATCACCGAATTCATTGAAAAAGTTTCTCCAAAACAAGTCTGGGACATGGGCGCAAATACCGGAATTTTCAGCAGATTGGCGGCAAAAAAAGGCATTTCCACAATATCTTTCGATATCGACCCTTTGGCTGTGGAAAAAAATTATAACGCTATGAAAAAGGACGACGAAAAAAATATTTTGCCGTTGGTTCTCGACATCACAAACCCAACTCCCTCTATCGGATGGGAAAACGAAGAAAGAGATTCCGTTGTCGCAAGAGGACCCGCAGATCTCGTTATGGGGCTTGCACTCATTCATCATCTCGCCATTTCAAACAATACTCCTTTGATAAAAATCGCATCTTTTTTCGCAAAAATAAGCAAAAGCCTGATTATCGAATTTGTGCCGAAATCGGATTCCAACACTCAAAGACTCCTTCGCACACGCGAAGATATTTTCCCAAATTACGACGAGAAACATTTTGAGGAAGATTTTTCCGGGTTTTTTGATATTATTGAGAAGCGTCGGATCGAGGGTAGCGAGCGAACTCTCTATCTGATGAAAAAAAATAATTAAGTCTTCTCATGAAAAATATCAAAGATCACACCGTTAATGCATTTTTTGCCACGCTGTTTTTTGTAGCTACAGCTTTCTTTTTTAGTCCCTTGAATGTGCATTATATAAATATCGCTCATTTTGATTTTACGGCTTCTCAAGTCGTGATTTATTTGGTAGTGATGTGTTTGGTGATGACTTTTTTGGTGACGAAAGCGGTTTCATTTTTTGGGAATAAAATGGTGGAATGTGTGGTGGTTCTACTTTTGGCACTGGGGATTTTGGTGTGGCTGCAAGCCAATATCGTGCCGTGGGATTATGGAATGTTGGATGGAAGTGAAATTGATTGGCAAGGCAAAAAACTTTATGGATATTTGGATTCGGCGATGTGGATTTTGGGTATTGCTTTGACGTTTTGGCAGAGGAAAAGGTTTTATAAAAATGCTAAAACGATCGCGGTTGCCTTTATTTTGATACAAGGAATTTTTTTGGCGATAACGATTGGCGGTGCGCCTCATGAGCCGAGTTTTAAAAACTATAAAGTTCTAGAAGACCAAAAATATGTTTTTTCTGCCGAACAAAATGTGATGGTGATTGTCCTGGATGCTTTTCAGACGGATATTTTTAATGAATTGATAAGCGATAATCCGAATTTTAAAACTGTTTTTGACGGATTTACTTATTATAGAAACGCTTTGTCAGGCTTCCCCACTACTTATCCGTCCGTTCCTTTTATCATGACCGGCCAATTTTATGAAAACAAAATTCCGATTCAGGATTTTATCCAAGAAGTTTACATGAATGATTCTTTGCCGAAAGTTTTGAATGAAAACGATTACGAAGTTAATCTTTACCCTATCAAAAATACCGTTTTTTATGATGAAAAAATCGCGGATAATTTCAAAAAAAGAAGTTCTATATTTATAAATACTCGTGAATTTTTGAGATTTTTGACAGCTGATATTTTTAAAATTTCTCCTCATTTTCTCAAAAGATTCGTTTACGACGGCATTACAAAAAAGCAAACAGAGAAGTCCGTGAGCGATCAATTTTTCGACTTTTTGGAAGGCGTAAAAACGGCTTCTGTCAACACCGAAAGCGATGAAAAAGTTTTCAAATATTATCACCTTGTGGGCATTCATCCTCCTTTACTTATCAATGAAAATCTCGAAACCGAACAAATGGAAATCAATCGCAAAAACATCAAAAGACAAGGGACGGCGATGCTAAAGGCGATGGGAATATTTATCGAAAATCTGAAAAAACTGGAAATTTACGACAAGTCGATGATTTTGATTATCGCGGATCATGGATTTGGGACGGAAATAGATCCTAGTCTTTATGGAAACGGCGTAAGGGATTCTAAAAATGTGGAAGCTCGCAAAAGGGCTTTGGCCATTCCTTTAGTACTGGTGAAGCCTTTGAATTCAACTGGAAAACTACAGACTTCAGACGCTCCCGTATCGCTAATTGATGTACCGATAACGATTTTCAGAGCTCTGAAAATCGATGGAAATTTTGTTGGAAAATCTATACTGGAGATGAAAGAAAACGAAAGCAGGACAAGAAGGTTTTTGTTTTTCGACTGGAAACACGAATATTGGAAACTGGAAAAACGTTATCTTCCTCCGATGGAAGAATATTTCGTTACGGGGTTCAGTTGGCTGGACAGTTCCTGGATAAACAAAGGAAATAGCCTGATTCCACCAACGATAAATCAATAAAATTATGAAAAAAAACACTGTTTTAATTTACTTATATCCTTTGCTTTCAGCCATTTATCCTGTCGTTTTTTTGCATGCCTACAATCTTTCCGAAATAACTTTCAAACAAATTTTCCCTTATTTTTGTTTGGCGATTTTGGCTTTTCTGATTGTGTTTATAGGGGCGAAATTGATTTTGAAAAACCTTGAAAAGAGCGCTTTTATTACAGCTTTTTTCTTTGTTTGGATTTATTCTTACGGAAGTGTTTTGGGAGGGCTGAATGCATTATTTTTTGTCAGACAATTTGTTTTGTTGCCAATCTGGATCGGGATTTTTGTCGCGGGATTTTTTGCGGTCGTGAAAAATTCCAAAAAAGAATTTTTCACAAAAATGGCGAGTATATTCACAGTCATTTTCGTTTTATTGGTCGGCTTCAATTTGATCAAAATCTTGCCTTACGAATTTTCGAGAAGCATTCAATCTGAAGAAAAACCGCGTGAAACAGAGCAAAAAGCTGATGATAACGTCGACGAAAAAAAATATTGCGATGGGAATGATTGCCACGATATTTATTACATAATTCTTGATGAATACGCCGGATTTGAATCGATGAAAGAAATTTTCGATTACGACAACAGCGATTTTTATGAATTTTTGAAAGAAAAAGGATTCATCATCACCGATAAATCAAAGGCCAAATCTCCCGATACTTTTGAAAATATTCCCAGCAATTTGAATATGCAAAATCTTAAGCCAAAAGACAAAATAGAGGCTTACAAAAACATTGGCAACAATGCGGTCTCCGCTTATTTAAAAGAAAAAGGCTACACGACCGTGGTTTTCAACAATAGCTATCTGCCCAACGACATGGAGCCGACTGCCGACTACAACCTAAAGGCAAACAAATCGAATCATGTAAATAATATTTTGCTTGTATTGATGAATAAAACCGTTTTTAAACCGCTCGTTCCTCACATTCAAAAGTGGGCGGAACCCGAAAATCGAAGGCTCTTTATTTTGGAAAATGTTAAAAAACTTGATTATATTGAGAGTCCGAAATTTGTTTATGTTCACCTGATTTGTCCTCATCCGCCTTTCCAGTTCGATGAAAATGGCAATTTTATAGATGAAGCGAACGCATACAACTGGACCGATAAAAAATACTATACGGGGCAATTTATTTTCATCACGAACGAGATTAAAAAAGTGATAAATTCGCTGATGAAAAAGGATTCCATCATTATTATTCAGTCAGATCACGGCGTCAGACAAAATCATTTTAATGCCCTTGGGGAAATGCATAGCTACGATTACATTCCAGAAAAAGCATATGAAAACATATTGAGCGTCTTTTATTTGCCGGAATTTCATGGCTATTTACCTCGGGATTTAAAGCCTTTCAATACTTTTAGAGAGGTTTTTAATTATTATTTCGAAGATGAATTGAAAATTTTGTAGCTTTACATTTTGCCATTTTGGGTTATCCTTTAGGCGATTTAATTTTACGAATATGCAAAATTTTAAAGTCAGATTAAAAGCACTGCCATTCAAAGAAAAGCTGGTTTTGGCTGGTGGAATTTTTGTCTCGCTTGGCGCTTTTTTGCCTTGGTACAGGGATATTGATAAATTTCGAACAGGGGATACTTTTTTGGGAATTACTGGTCCGCTCTATCTGGCCGGACTGATTGTTTTGGCTTGTGGACTGATTTCTTTCGCTGTAATTATGGCGAAACTTTTGGATAAAAGGCATTTTAAATTGCCGGTTCAGGAAGCTTATATTCATTTTGGAGGAGCTGGATTTTCGATTTTGATGATTATTTTGACTACTTCGGTTTATTTTCATCCCAAATTTGGAATAAATTTGACCGAAAAAAGCTTGGGAATAGGGATGATTCTGTCGATGATCGGGGTTGGAGGGGTGATTTTGGGAAGTGTTTTGGCGATAAAAAAACGCGATGTAAATTTTGAATCGGAAGGAAAACTCGAGCCTTTGATTGAGATAAACGATAGAGTTCAGGGCGATATTTCCACCAAGCCGGATATTGAAATTTCAGAAAGAAAATCTTCCCCTTTCGAGATCCAGAAGTCTATAAATAGCTTTTTGGAAGCGGAAAAACCATCTACAACAGATATTAACAAGTCATAAAATGAGTAATGGAAGTGTCCTTTTTTACTGTAAGGATTGCGAAAAAATAGTCGATACGGATAAAGTCGGGAGTAAGTATGTTTATAAATGCAAAAAGTGTGGCACAAAAAATGTGGCATTTGGCACCAAAAAGAGTATTTATAGCTTTTTTCACATAGAAGAAGATAGTGAAAACCACGGTGAGAAAGCCATTTCCGGCGGGATCGAAAAAGTTCAGAAATAATTTAGAAAAATTTTAAGAAAATTTAATATTCGGGGTATATAGTGGGCTTGTTTCCGAGAAAAACAGAGATTATTAAAAAATAGTCTTGACGGTGAGTGGATACTCACCTATACTCGGGGCAGAATATTTTTTAACGTACTTCCTATGAAAGAAAATGACGAAAAATCAAAGGCTATAGCCTTGGCGATTGCCCAGATCGAAAAAAATTTTGGGAAAGGGTCCATTATGAAAATGGGTGCCTCAAATAGAGTTCCTATCGAAACCATTCCTACAGGCTCTGTGTCTTTGGACATCGCTTTGGGTGGAGGAGTCCCGAGAGGAAGAATTGTTGAAATTTACGGGCCTGAAAGCAGTGGAAAAACCACCTTGAGTTTGCACATAGTCGCCGAAGCACAAAAGCTTGGCGGAGTAGGGGCTTTTGTGGATGCCGAGCACGCTTTAGATCCGGAATATGCCCGTAAAATCGGAGTGAAAGTTGATGATCTTTTACTTTCTCAACCGGACAGCGGAGAACAGGCTTTGGAAATTTTGGAAACTTTGGTAAGGAGCAATGCTGTTGATGTGATCGTGGTGGATTCTGTTGCCGCTCTTACGCCCAGAGCTGAAATTGACGGAGACATGGGTGATTCACACATGGGTCTTCAAGCCAGACTCATGAGTCAGGCTCTCAGAAAGCTTACTGCGGTTGTTTCAAAATCCAGAACCACCGTTATTTTCTTGAATCAATTGCGCATGAAGATCGGAGTAATGTTTGGAAATCCGGAAACCACCACCGGAGGACAGGCTTTGAAATTTTATTCCTCTGTAAGGATGGATATTCGCGGTGCCGGGAAAATCGAGGACAGTTCTTCATTAGAAAAAGAAGCTATCGGGACTCGAGTAAGGGTAAAAATAGTTAAAAACAAAATAGCTCCTCCTTTCAAGATGGCGGAATTCGATATTATGTACAATAAAGGAATTTCCGTTGAAGGAGATATGCTTGATTTGGCTACAAAATACAATATCGCTCGTAAATCTGGAGCTTTTTACACTTACAAAGAGACAAAGCTCGGACAAGGTAGAGAAAATGCAAAAATGTTTTTGCTTGAAAATAACAAAATTTTGAAGTCCTTGGAGAAGGATATCAAAGCTTATTCTTCTGGAAACATCGAGGCTATCGGTAAAGTTATTGAAAAATTACCAGTTGAAAAGGATGCTGAATGAAAATTTAAGTGATTATGAAAGGCTGTTGCAATATTCTATTCTGTTGATTTCCAAGAAAAGATACACCTCATTGGAAATGGGCAAGAAATTGCGACAGTTTTTCGTAAAACATTTATTAAAAGATGAATTCGTTATTGAAAAAGTTATCGAAAGACTTAAGGAATTGAATTATTTGAACGACTCGCAATATGCCAAAGATTATATTTCCGACCGAATAAGGTTTAAACCCAGAAGTAAATTTTTGCTTAAAAGAGAACTTTCTCTAAAGGGCATTTCTCCTGAAGTTTCAGCCGAAATTCTTGATGATTCAGGGGCGGACGAATTTGAAATGGCGATTCAATTACTCAGAAAACGAGGATTTTTCGATTCCGAAAATCTTTCTCAAAAAGAGCAGGCAAAGTATTGCCGTTTTCTCGCCTCAAAAGGATTTAACAAAGAAATCATTTACAAAAGCTTAAAAAGTCAGTACAATTGCGACTAGACATGGATCTTTTATTTAAAGATTCCTGTTTTTGTATCTTTTTAATTTAAATTTTATGCATTCACAATTTTTTGCCGCTATAAGTCAGCTATGCGATGAGAAAAACATTCCGAAAGACAAAATCATAGAGGCCATAAAGGCCGCTCTCAGAGCCGCTTATCGCAAGGACTGGGGGAACAAAGAGGAAAATGTCGATATAGACTTGGACGAAGGCTCAGGAATGGCCACTGTTTATATTGTAAAAACCGTTGCGGAAAAAGTGGAGGATGAATTCTTGGAAATTTCTCTCAAGGAAGCGCAAAAATATGACAAAAGCGCTGAAGTCGGAGACGAAATTCGCATCGATGTGACTCCAATGAATTACGGAAGAATCGCAGCTCAGGCCGCAAAACAAGTAATCATTCAAAGGGTTCAAGAAGCCGAGAGAGATGTGATGTACGACACCTTCAAAGACCGTGAAAATGAGCTTATCAATGCGATTATTCACCGTGTAGACGGCACAAATGTTTATGTGAATTTGGATAATAAAACCACTACAAATTTGCCTTATGATCAGCAAATTCCCGGAGAAAAATATTATTCCGGACAGAGACTTAAATTGTATTTGGACAAGGTTATAAAAACCACAAAAGGTCCGCAACTTTTGATTTCGAGAACTAACGCTAACTTGGTAAAAAAACTGCTCGAATTGGAAATTCCTGAAATAAAATCAGGGGTTGTTGAGATAAAAGCAATCGCTCGAGAAGCCGGAATTCGCTCAAAAGTCGCTGTTTCTTCCACTGATAACAAAATCGATCCTATCGGTTCTTGTGTCGGTCAAAAAGGTGTTCGTGTTCAAAATATTATGGACGAATTGAATGGTGAACGCATTGATATCATTCAGTATTCTGAAAACATGGAAGACTTTATCAAGACCGCTCTTGCTCCCGCAAAATCCGCCGTTATTAAACTTTTTGAAAAGGAAAAAAGGGCGAAAGTTTATGTTCAGCCGGATCAAAGGCCTTTGGCTATCGGAAAACAGGGACAAAATGTGAGACTTGCTTCCATTTTAACCGGATGGGAAATCGATGTTTTGGATATAAGTGAATTTGAGGATGTAGTGGCCGCAAAAGCCGCTAAGGCCGCCAAAGAAGAAATAAAAGAAGTGAAAGATCTTGATATCGCGCCAGAATTGGTTGAAAAGCTTGCCTCTGCAAACTTGACTTCCGTTGAGCAAATCAAAGGCTTGACCGCAAAAGACTTGGCTTCCGTCGATGGAATCGATGAAGAAAGCGCCGAGGCAATTGCAGCTGCGGTAAAGAAGGTGTAGGAATGACCTAGCGATTACCCTTTTATTTAGAGCGTTTTTCTGCTATAATATGTAGATATTTTTCTATAAATTATGGCAGAAGAAAACACTTCTCAAAATCAGAATCAAAACGGGACATCCGGCTCTTCAAATGACGGCTCGTTTAAAATTCCTACAGAATCTTTGCCGCAGCAGCCGAATCAGTCGACCCAGTCTACACGGTCGAAAAATGAAATCGTTTCAAATGAACCAACCGGCGGGCTTATTCAAATAAATAGAGAATTTCAAGAAAAATCCGTGCTGAAAAACGCCCATGAGCTTGGCTTGCCATATGTAAATATCGGGAAAACGCCGTTAAATCCCGATTTTTTGAAAGTTTTGGATATCGATACCGCACGAAAAGCCCGAATAATTCCTTTCTTTAAAGTTGGAACTAAATTGCGTGTGGCCGTGCAAGATCCACAAAATCCCGAGACCGATCAGGTCATCAAAAAGCTTGAAAAAAATGGATTTCAGGTGAGTGTGAATTTGGCGTCCGCCGCCGGAATTGATGATGCTATGAAAATTTATGAGGCCGATCAGCTTTATAAGAAAATCGATATCGTAGAAAATGTTGAAGAAAAAGCGATTAAGGCTTATGACAAGGAAATCACGGAGCTATCCGAATTGGCTAAAAAAATCGAAACTATTCCCGCAGAAGAAGCTTTAAACATGATAAATGTCGGCGCTATGAAGACAGGAGCTTCGGATATTCATTATGAGCCGACGGATGCTTTTACGGAAGTCCGCTTCAGGATTGACGGAATGCTTCACAAAGTATTCAAGATTAAATCCGGCGTTTATCGCAATATAGCAAATCAGATAAAATATAAATGTGCGATGCAGCTCAATGTTGAGTCCATTCCTCAAGATGGTCGCTATAGCTTTATGTTTAATGGGAACAAAATTGATGTCCGTGTTTCCGCTATTCCTACTGGAAATGGAGAGGCTTTTGTTTGCAGATATTTGGTTCCGGACAAAAATCATGCGTCTTTTGAATCCATGGGATTTAAGGGATCTGCTCTGAAAAAAGTCGAAAATGCTTCAATCATTTCTCGTGGCATGATCCTCTGTACAGGGCCTACGGGATCCGGAAAAACGACCACCCTTTATACGATGATGATGAAAATGAAGGCTGAAACAAATAAAATAATCACACTGGAAGATCCTGTGGAATATTATCTTGATGGAGTTGTGCAAAGTCAGATAAATGAAAAAAGAGGTTATACTTTCGCTTCCGGACTTCGTTCCATTTTGCGTCAGGATCCGGACATCATAATGGTTGGTGAAATTCGTGATTTGGAGACGGCAGAAACAGCGGCTCAGGCCGCTTTGACAGGGCATATTCTTTTAAGTACTTTGCATACAAACAGTGCCATCGAAACAATCCCGAGGCTTATAAACATGGGATTGCCGAGATATATGGTTGCTTCCGCGTTGGATACTATTATCGCTCAAAGGTTGGTTCGAACCGTTTGTCCAAAATGTTCCACCAAAAGGCCTATAACAAAATCCGAAAGTGCAGAATTTGAAAAAGTTTTCACAAATTTGAAAGCCATTCATCCAAAAATGGAAATAGCTATTCCAAAAGAAATTCCTGAAATTCACGGATGCGACTATTGCAGTCAAACGGGATATAAAGGCCGAATTGTGATAGATGAAGTAATCGTGATTGATGATAAAACAAAAAGACTTATATTGGAAAATGCCAGTTCCGTCGATTTGATTATGGCCGCGCGTCAGGGAGGAATGATTACGATTCGCGAAGACGGCATGATCAAAGTGTCCGAAGGCCTTACCACTCTCGAAGAAATCTACAGGGCGACTAATGTAAACATCTAACATATCCGCCGTACGCTGATTTTGCCAGTCCTTGAATTTCCAAAATCGATAAGTTTGAAAGGATGATTGATGGTTCCAGTTTTGTTTTTGATTGAATTTTTTCCAAATAACTTACTTTGTATTTTGATAGGGTCGCGAAAATTTTTTGCTGTGCTTGAGTCAAGTTGTAATGCGGTTTTATCTGCTTTTGGATGTGGATTTTTGGAATGTTTTGAGGGATGATTTCTGGGCTTCTTTCGGCAATTTTCTTTTTGAATAAGGATGGTTGTTTGTGGAGAATTTCTATTACTTCTTTACCGGAAGAAATCGGATATGCTCCGCACTCTTGCATCAACTTCAAAGGTCCGAGAGAAGTTTCTCTGCTTATATCTCCGGGGACGGTAAAAATTTCTCTGTTTTGGTCGAGTGCGAGTTTTGCGGTGATGAGCGACCCAGATTTTTCAGGAGCTTCTATTACAATTACCGCTATTGAAAGGCCGCTTATTATTCTGTTTCTTTGAGGGAATTGGAAATCTATCGGCTCGGTTAGGTCTTCGTATTCGGAAAGTATTAATCCTTTTTTTTCGATTTCCGCCGCCAATCCGTTATTCGATTTAGGGTAAATATTGTTGATCCCGCTCCCCAAAACGGCAATTGTCGGCAGGTTATTTTTCAGCGCCGCCTTGTGCGCGATTGTGTCTATTCCTTTCGCCAATCCAGACACTATCGCGATATCCAAAATCGCCAATTCTTCCACTATTTTTTCGACAATAAATTCTCCGTAATCCGTGTTTCTGCGAGTTCCGACAATCGCTATACATGTTTTTTTTAACAGCTCGATCTTCCCCTTATAAAAAAGTTCGCAAGGAGGATTGTAAATTTCTCTCAAAATTGATGGATAAATATCGTCATCGATTTTGATCAGCCATGAATTGTTCATAAAAAAATTATTAAAAAACTTCCTTTGTTATACAGGGAAGTTTTAAAATTTTTCTAAATTTTTTCTGAAATTTTTCTGAAGCGTTTTTTCACTATTCCAAATCGATTTTTTCGTCCTCTGTCACCTCTCCTATTTCGTACATTTTTATCCCTCTTTTTGCGCAAGCTTCGGCCACTTTTTCGACATCATTACTTATCAAAATCATACCCACTCCCATATTCCAAGTTCTGTATGCATCTTCTATCGAAACATTCCCATATTCGATCAATTTCTTCATCATTTCCGGAGTTTCTGGAAGACTGTGCAGACGAGCCCCAACATGAGATTTTTTTAGAATGCGAACGATATTACCAGGGATTCCTCCTCCTGTCACATTCACCACTCCTTTGAGTTCTGCAAAAGCGTTTTCCTTGTATCTTCCATGCAAATCCATTATCAAACTGCTGTAAACAATTGACGGAGAAAGGACCGCCTCCCCCCAATTTTTCGTATTGTCATATTTTTCCATCGCCCAATTTTCACCAAATTTTTCTTTCAAAACAAAACGAACAA
>JAQVVS010000026.1 GCA_028698865.1 Candidatus Altimarinota bacterium
GCCAGAATTAGCCACGTCGGCAGTCGCCGCGTACAAGAAACAATCCGATATAGCGGTCGGGAATATAGTCGGATCAAACTTATTCAATGTATTTTTCGTGCTCGGGACAAGCGCCACGATAAAATCTTTGCCATTCAGTCTTTCTCAAAATATCGATGTTTTATTTGCTATTCTTGCCAGCTTCATGCTGTTTTTATGGATGTTTATAGGTAAAAAACATATTTTAGAAAGATGGAATGGAATAGTTTTAGTTGGAATGTATGTTGCTTATGTGGGATTTGCGATTTACAGAGGATAAATTATGTTAAAAAATTCCAAGAAAATAAAAGACTTCACTATCTGAACAAAGGAAAATTTCCAAAATAATTGACTTTGTTTCCCCCGACCTATATAATTCCTAGTGTCAAGATAGGAATTAATTTAAAAAGCATGTCTTTCTTTGGAAAAATATCTACAAAAGAGCATTATGGATTGAGATTGGCGCTTCAGGTAGCGGGAACTTATTATTCTCAAATTCCGATATCATTACAAAAAATCAGTGATGAAGAGAAAATTTCCATGAAATATTTGGAACAATTGATAGTTCCTTTGAGAGAATCTGGATGGGTGAAAAGCATTAGAGGAAGAGATGGAGGTTATCTGATGATCGTTGATCCCAAAAGGATTACTTTAAAAGATCTTATTTCTTCGATCGATAAAAATATTTTTATCATAGATTGTCTCAACGGGAAATGTTCTCAGAAGTGTCCGATGGACGAGACTTGTCTTTCCAAGAAAGCATGGCAAAAAGTACAAGAATCTCTGGAAAAGACGATGCAAAAAATAAAAATTTCAGAACTTTTACATAAATAAAAACAATTTAACCCCAATTAATATGACATTTGAATTACCAAAATTAGGTTACGCTTATGACGCTTTGGAGCCTTTTATAGACGCCAAAACTATGGAAGTTCACCACGGCAAACATCATCAAACTTACACCGATAATTTCAATGCTGTAATCGCAAAATATCCAGAACTTGAGGATAAGAGCGCTGAGGATATTATCAAAAATATAAACACTTTGAATGTGGACGAAAAAGATCGCGCAGCCATTAAAAATCAAGGCGGCGGATACCTGAATCACAATATTTTTTGGGAAGGAATGGGGCCGCAAAAAGAAATCGATGAGAGTTTAAAAGAAGATATAATAAAGACTTTCGGATCTCCCGAAGAGTTCAAAAAAATCTTCTCCGACGCGGCCCTAAAGCAATTTGGGAGCGGATGGGCTTGGCTTGTAAGAGATGAAATTGGGAGCCTAAAGGTTTATTCTCTGCCAAATCAAGACTCGCCGCTGACTATCGGACATAAGCCGATTTTCTGTCTGGATGTGTGGGAGCATGCTTACTATTTGAAATATCAAAATCGCCGCGCCGAATATATCGAAAATTGGTGGAGCGTATTGAAGATGGTTTAAGAAATTAAAAAATTAGTGGATTACATGCTTATATTATAAAAGAAAACCGACCACTTGAGATAGAATGGATTTTCAAAATTAAAAGATATAGATCACCCGGACATAGCGCAAACGATGCACTTTCTTTTTGATATATGCGGAAAACAAGGAAAATAGCTAGACTTCGCAGAGCCTTTTGTCTATATTTGACGAGCCTGAAGTCAGGCTAAAAGTCTCACGCGGAGAGGTACCCAAGTGGTTGAAGGGGCGGGATTGCTAATCCTGTAGGTCGGATTCATCCGGCGCGAGGGTTCAAAGCCCTCCCTCTCCGCCAGAATTAAAAAGAACAACTTTATGGATCCAGCGATTATTCTTCTGGCAACTGGAGCATTTATAGATACACTAGGAGATATTATTATGAAAAAATGGGTAATCAACAAAAGCATTTGGATTTTTGCTTTGGGAATGTTTACTTATTTGGTTGGACTAGGATTTTTAGCTTACAGCTACAATTACAAAAATATAGCGGTAGCATCGGTAATTTTCGTGATTTTAAATATAATAATGCTATCAATTGCAAGCTGGTTTTATTTCAATGAAACATTATCGATTTTACAAATAACAGGAATAATAATCGGAATCATAGCGATAATAGTTTTGGAACTAGGATGATAAACGTCTTTTTTGGAGCTGAAATTTCCACTCTCTACCTCCCCAAATTCACCAAATACTCAATGGCGGATTCTTTTTGGGAATCGATTTTTTTCTCTATGTCTTCATCGCTGAGCTCCACTATTACATCGGGAATAAGCCCGACTTTATTTACGTCTCTGCCTGCTGGAGTGTACCATTTTGCAATAGTCATACGGATAGAAGAGCCGTCTTTAAAGGTTTCAACTTCTTGGACGGTGCCTTTGCCGAAAGTTTTTGTTCCCATTACGATTCCTCTTTTCAAATCTTGCACGGCTCCAGCAAAAATTTCTGAAGCTGAAGCGCTTCCTTCATTCACCAAAACAACCAAAGGAGTGCTAACAATTTTAGGATTTCCGTTTGTATACATCATTTCTCCTTTTCCGGTTTTTTGACGAATTTCAACAGCCTTGGATTTGGTAGGTAAAACATGGGAAAGAAGGTCGACAGCAATATCCAAAAATCCTCCACCGTTATATCTCAAATCCACGATAACTCCCTTCGGAGGATTTAAAATCATCTCGGAAATGGCTTTAGCAAAGTCCCGTTCCGTATTATCGTTGAACTGATTCACGCTCAAGTAAACAACTCCATTATCAAGTTTTTCTACAGTGACACTTTCTATATCAATTTTATCTCTCACGATGGAAACATCGAAAGGCTCGGACATATTTTTTCTTATAATAGTGAGATTTACAGTAGTTCCCTGTTTCCCGCGAATATTCATTATCGCCTCAAACAAAGTCATATCCGAAGCCAACTTGTCATCGATTTTGTAAACAATATCACCCGGCAAAATCCCAGCTCTTTCGGCAGGGCTATTTCTTAGAGGCGAAACCACAACAAGATTTTTATCTTCGACACTGAGCTCGGCTCCTATTCCCTCCAGTTTTCCGTGCAAACTTGCGCTAAAATCCTCGCTCTCCTTGGGATCCATGAAAACCGTATAGGGATCATCAAGGGAATTCACCATGCCTTTTATTGCCCCGTAAACCATCGTGTCGTCATTCAGGGCGTCCACATCGACATATTTTGAAGCTATTTCTCCCCAGACCGTCCAAAACAAGTCCAAATCTATGTTTTCCCCGAGTTTTTTTACGGAATTTATATCACCATTTTCGGTAGTATCCGGACTTTCTTCATGAGCCGAGTTGCCCCCCAAAATCCCGTAAGAAGTGGCTTGCCATCCCAAAACGAAACTTATAATAATGACGAGCGGATAAACGAAATAATGATGTTTTTTTGGAGGATAATATTGGTACATAAGAATGAGATTTTTTAAAGAATTTTTTGAATATGAGTTATTTTTTTAGCTTTGTTTTTATTTTCAATTTCTATCAAACAACCGTTAAAAATCATCTTTCCATCGGTTTCGGGCTCGTGTTTCACGGCCATTTGAGTCAAGAAAGAAGTTATTATCAAATCTTTTCGCACTCCGATAACGGAATCCAGAGATCCAGTCATTCCAACATCGCACATAAAAGCCGTTCCGTTCTCCAAAATCCTAGCATCGGCGGTCGCAACATGAGTATGAGTTCCCACCAAAGCGCTTATTCTTCCGTCCAAATAAAATCCCATCGCGTACTTTTCGGAAGTGGCTTCGGCATGCAGATCCACAAAAATCGCATCGAGTTTTTCTTTCGCGAATTTTTTCAAAATTTTATCAACGGTTCGGAAAGGACAATCATAATTTTTTTTCATAAAAACTCTTCCCACTAAATTTATCACCAAAATTTTATGCCCCTGTTTGCTTTTTGCTACAAAATACCCAATACCAGGCACTTCAGGAGGAACATTCGCCGGCCTAATTACGGGAAAGTCCTCGCTCGCGATACTTTCACTACCGGCCTTTCCTCCCCAAGCGTGATCTCCAGAAGTGAAAAAATCGATTCCGGCTTCTTCCATTTCCTCCAAAGCTCTTGGAGTAAATCCATTCCCATGACTCAAATTTTCCACATTTCCTATAATAAAATCCGGACTGTGCTCTTTTATGACATTTGGCAGAACTTTTTTAACGGTATCTCTGCCGGCTCTAGCAACTATATCTCCCAAAAACAATATTTTCATTTTAGATTTTTCTTAAAGGGGCAATGCTCAAAGCGAGCTTCTTGACTCCTATCTTACTATCTTCAAAGGCGACTGTCACTACTCCGCCCTTTAAATCCACCACAATTCCTTTGCCAAAAATAGAATGATGAATTCTGTCTCCAGTATCCAAATCCGTCTCAAATCCTTGTTCCACCTCAACAGGAATAGGATTTTTAATGATATCCGCTATAGCCATATGTTGTCTGGCCTTACTTCCTCCGAAATTGGTTTCGACAATGGATTGGTCTATATCATCCAAAAACTGAGAAGGCGCGTTCGATCGAAATTCTCCATAAAGCATTCTTTCCCTAGCGTGCAAAAGATAAAGTCGAGACATCGCTCGGGTCATCGCCACATACATCAGCCGTCTTTCTTCCTCCAGCTCGGATCGATCAAGTAGGCTTCTGCTATGCGGAAAAATTCCTTCCTCCAGCCCCGCTATAAACACATAAGGAAACTCCAATCCCTTCGCGCTATGAATAGTCATAAAAGTGACGGCATTTTCAGAAGTATCGAGAGAGTCTATATCGGCGATCAAACTCACTTCTTCCAAAAATATGCTCAAACTCGTGCCACCATCCAATTTATCGTATTTATTTGCAACGGAAATAAGCTCTCGGATATTTTCCAATCTGGCTTCGCCCTCTACACTTCCATCATCGAGCATTTTTTTATACCCCGTTTTATCAAGCACATGTTTAATCATTCCGGAGGCGGGAGTGTCGCTGTTTAGGCTTTGCAAAGTCTTTATCATGGTGATAAATTTCGTGATAATCTCAGCTTTTCCCGGATTTATTCCAGAAATTTCATGAACCAAAAGCATCGATTCAAACATCGACAAATTGTTGCGAACCGCAAAATCATTCAAGAGTTCGAGAGTTCTCGACCCTATTTTTCTGGAAGGACTATTTATAATTCGAAGCAAAGCGACTGAATCGTTTTTGTTTTGAACAAGTTTCAAATAAGCCAAAATATCCTTGATTTCTTTTCTTTGGTAGAATTTTATTCCGCCCACGATTTTGTAAGGAATGCCATATCTCATAAAAACTTCCTCCAAAACTCTGGACTGCGCGTTCGTGCGATACAAAACCACAAATTCGTTATACTCCGGGTGCTCACTGCCGGTGACGACACTTGTGACTTCCTGAGCCACAAGCTCCGCTTCATGCCTTTCATTGTCGGCGAGCCAATGCTGTATATGTTCGCCTCCTTCCTTTTCCGTCCATAATTTTTTTTCTTTTCGCTGAAGGTTTTTTTCGATTATATCGTGAGCTCCGTCCAAAATCACTTGAGTCGATCTGTAATTTTGCTCTAAAACAACGACTTTTGCGTCAGGATAATCTTTTTCAAAATCTAAAATATTCTGAATTGTAGCGCCTCGCCAACTGTAAATACTCTGATCTTCATCTCCTATTACGCAAACATTTTTATATTTTTCAGCGAGCAAATTTATCAAAATATATTGAACTTTGTTCGTGTCCTGATACTCATCCACGGAAATATATTTGAATTTTTCTTGGTATTGAGCCAAAACTTCGGGATGTTTTTGAAAAAGCAAAACGGTCTGCATCAAAATATCATCAAAATCCAAAGCATTGTTTTTTTTCAAAGAAGCTTGGTATTTAGGGTAAATGTCCGCAACTTTTTCGGAAAAATAATCATGCGCGTATTGCTTGTATTGATCGGGAAGAATGAGCTGACTTTTTGCGTTGGAAATATGGCTTAAAACGGCTTTCGGATTGATTTTTTTCGGATCCATCATCATTTCTTCCATGATTTTTTTGACCAAAATTTGCTGATCGGTATCATCATAAATCGCGAAAGAATTTTCATAGTCGAGCAGATGCAAATGTTTACGCAAAATTCTCACACAAACCGAATGAAATGTGCCGACCGTAGGGAGGCTCGGATCATTCATTTCGGGAGGGCGAATAAGAGGAGCCGAATCTTTTCGCAAAAGCTTGACGATCCTGTTTTTCATTTCGTTTGCGGCCTTATTTGTAAAAGTCACCGCCAAAATATTCCAAGGATTTACTCCTTTTTCACGTATCAAATAAGCGATTCTGTGAGTGAGCGCGCGCGTTTTTCCACTACCAGCTCCAGCAATAACAATTAGCGGACCATCTCCATGAGTAACGGCCTCAATTTGCTTATCATTCAGATTTTTAAGTAAGTCACTCATCGGATTTCCGCACAAAAATTAAATAATCGGAACTCGATTATATAGCAGAAACCCCAATTAAAAAAGACATTATCTATAGACCTCGAGAGTCGTTCCTATATCGGCAAAATCAAATACAAAGTCCGAATCTTCGGGCAACATTCTAACACATCCATGACTAACCGGAATGCCGATATGATCTCGCGCCTCAGTCCAAAACACATCTCCACCTTTTCTACTTAAGCTCGGTAAAGCATGGATTCCATATCCGTCTTTTCTGAACATCATGAAATTTGGCATCACATAATGAGGAGCTTTTCCACCGATTCGCACTTCTTGCTTTAAGCTTATAGAAAATTCTCCGACCGGAGTGGGAGTTCGAGGAGCCCCAGTACTTACCGGAAATTCTCTAATCAAATGATCTCCCAAATGTAAATACATTTTTTGCTCAGACAAACTCACTTTTAGTCTTTTTTCAGCCTCCAAATCCAATTCCATGGCAGATCCTCTTTCTCCCATCAATAAGCGCCTTTTTAGGACTTCGGATGAGGATTCGCCAAGGTCTCCGATAACTGTATCAAAAGAAAATCCTGCGTCATCCAGCCAAGCGGTATCCTCAACCACTGGAGTCAAAAATTCTTTATATATATCGGGAGTGGAACTCGCCTTCACCCAAAAAGTAAAAGACCCTATTTCTCCGGGATTTACGCGAGGTTGGTCTAGCTTTATGCGATTTGCGGTTACCCAATTATTATCAGATTTTTCGATATTGGGAGAGTAGAATTGGCTTGCATGGTCGCGTTTATTGTCCGTTCCCAAGTTCACAATCGGGCCTTTACATTCTCCACCAAAGGAAAACCATGGCATATTTCCGGTATTTTCAATAAAAACTTTAATTCGAAATTCTTCATCGGTTTTGACTCGGAATTTTTTTCGAACTTCAATGAAAGAAGCGCTATACTCAGGCGTTTCCGGCAAATCATATTCACAATCGGTTTCGGAAATTTCAACTTTTTTGAGGGAGGATTTTCGAGCCGCAACTTCGGGCGAGATATCGGGAGTCGGAATTCTCAATTCCTCGACAGCCTTTACAGTAGATCCAAGGACCGAAGCATCCATATTGTTCACGCCAGAAGAAGTGTTTGCTTTTACAACCAAAACAGCGAGGACAACAATCAATCCCATCAAAAGAATAAAAAACTTTTTACGCATATTTATTTTTGTTTTAATTTCTAATACACCATTATACAACAAAACAACTCGAAAAACAAGAGCGGCAAAGCAAAGTCAATATAAGGATTTTAGGCAATCATGCCCCCGTCGACAACATAAACCCCTCCCGTACAATATGATGAGCTATTCTCATCCGCCAAGAGGGCGACCATATGACCTATATCCTCTGGAGTGCCGGCTCGATGTAGAGGAATGCTATTTAGATATGCTTCTTTTACAGCTTTTTGACTCATAACGTCTTTAGTCATGGGTGTATCTATAAGGCCCGGACACACTGCGTTTACCCGAATTCCTTTCTCTGCCAATTCTAGTGCGGCGACTTTCGTCAACCCCACGAGTCCAAATTTTGAAGAACAGTAAGCGGATAAATTGGAAAATCCTTTTAGTCCCGCCACTGAGGCGATATTTACGATCGCGGAACCTTTTTTCATTTTTTTGGAGCAAATTTTTATTCCAAAAAACGATCCTATCAGATTTGTGTGCAGAACCTTTTCCATGTCTTCCATAGTCGTTTCTGAAATCGGTTTTTGAACGAGAATGCCCGCATTATTTACCAAAGCATTGATTTTTCCCCACTTTTTCATCACTTCATTCACCCCTTTTTCCCAATTTTCTTCAGACGACACATCGCAAATCACCGCAAAAATATTCGATTTTTCAAATTTCATCTTTACCATTTTTTTTATCGCCTCATCCATCCCTTTCTGATCTCTGCCAAAAATCGCAACTTTAAATCCTTTTTCAAGGAGGCATTTTGAAATGCCGAAACCGATGCCTTGGTTGCCACCTGTGACAATGGCTACTTTAGATTTTGAAAAAAGTTTTTTCATAGGAAATCGAGTTTAATGAAAATTATTTTAAAAGTTTAGTCACTTCTTTTTTGAAAGTTTCCAAATCTTTAAATTGCCTGTATACAGAAGCAAAGCGGATATAAGCCACTTCATCAAGCCCTTTCAGCGCCTCCATAATGCCTTCTCCGATCATTTTACTCGGAACTTCCCCTCCAAATTGGCCCCATCTTTCTTCCATCGCATCGATTATTTTAGTAACCTGATCCTTCGTCACTTTCCTTTTTTCCAGCGATTTCCAGATGCCTTTAGCTACTTTCTCTCGATCATAACTCTCGCGAGTCCCATCTTTTTTCACAACTATAAAAGTGGTCAATTCCACCCTTTCAAAAGTGGTGAAACGATGTTTGCAATGCTCGCATTCTCTTCGGCGGCGCACAGCTTTATGCCCTTCTGTCTCACGAGAATCAAGTACTCTAGTGCTATCTTTTTTGCATTTTGGACAAATCATATTCTTAAAGTTATTTTTTCTTGATTATAAACTTTTCATATTCCTGAATCAAAAAAGAATCGGTCATTCCGGCGATATAGTCTTTTACTGCGACAACGAAATCATTTTTCGTTTTATAAGTTTTCGGCAAAAAATCAGGATTTTTCAAATAAAAATCAAACAATTCCTTAATCATTTTCTTCCCTTTTATAACGATTTTTATAATCAAAGGATTCATATAAAAATTTTTAAACAAAAATTTGCGCACCTCCTTAATCATCTTTTTCATGCGCGGGCTAAATTCCAAAATCATCTTTCCTTTTTTCAAATTTTTCTCGGAATATTCACTCATATCCGCAATCATTAGGGACATCATAGAGCTCACTGTTCTGGGAACAATCACTTCTTTGGACAACTTCGAGCCATGTTTTTTTGTCGCCAGCTTAGAGGCCTTTTTCCACAATTCAAATTTTGACAATTGAGAAATTTTTATCATTCCGCTTCGTAGTCCGTCATCAATATCATGATTTGTGTAAGCGATTTCATCTGCGATATTTACAACTTGAGATTCAAGATGAGGAAAAACTTCAAACCTTTTGCCGGCTTGATCGAATGCGGTTTGGTGCTTGATCATGCCGTCCAAAACCTCTCTTGTGAGGTTCAGCCCATCAAAATTCGGATAAGATTTTTCCAAAATTTCGACTATTCTTTGGCTCTGCTCGTTATGCTCAAAATGCATCCCGTGTTTTTCCATAATTTCATTCAAAGCTTCCTCTCCTCCATGCCCAAAAGGCGGATGTCCGAGGTCGTGAGCGAGAGCAATAGTTTCACAAAGATCTTCATTTAGGCCCAGCCTCCTCGCCAGATCTCTGCTTATTTGGGCCACTTCCAAGGTGTGAGTCAATCTGGTACGGAAATGATCACCGCTTCCCGCCATAAAAACTTGAGTTTTTTTATCCAATCTGCGAAATGCTTTGCTGTGAATTATTCGCTCTTTATCTTTTTGAAAACACATTCTGCTTGATTCTTCGCGTTCGGGAAACTTCCGGCCTTTACTTCCAATGCTTTTTACGGCGTAAGGAGCCAGAATCGATTTCTCAATTTTTTCCAACTCTTTTCTGGTAAAAATCATATTGGACTGTTGAATTTAATGCGTCATTATGATATACTATATCGAGAAATAAAACAAAAACAGTATGACAACTCTACAAAAACCATCGGAAAAACCTGGAGAAAAGAAAACCAATTTGGCCCCATCTGCTATATTTGTAAAAGAGAATGTATTGGATAAATTTTATCCGATTTTGAGAGAGGAGGGATTGGTTGTGGAAGCGAATGAAGTAATAGTTGGAGGAGGAGAAAGCGTTGATACAAGAACGATTGAATTTAGAATAAAATGTCGCGCACTAGCGCAAAAAGAAATTGAAAGTTTAACGGCTAAAGGATTGGATCCAGAAACCGAAAAAAAAGCGCGAAACGCTTGGAATAATTTTTCGTCAGGGCTTGCTTCAAATGTAAAGCCGATGAATTCAGCAGGCGAGAAATTAGCGTAATTCACTACAGAATTATCCAAAAATGTGATAGCCTTTTTTCGTAATAAGGTAATTTTTATGGGAATTCACGAATACATAAAGGAGTTTCTGGAATATTGCGAAATTGCGCAAAACAAGTCTTTGAAAACGATCGAAAATTATAAACATTATCTGAAAAGATTCGACGATTTTTTGAGTGAAAATATTCGGCCGAAAGATCTCACTTTGAAAAAAATCCAAAATTACAGAGTGTTTTTGAACAGAGTGACGGACGAAAAAGGCCGTAAATTAAGCACGAAAACTCAAAATTATCATCTAATTTCCCTCCGAGCGTTTTTGAAATATTTAGTGAAAAACGATGTCGAAACTATGGCTCCGGAAAAAATAGAACTTGGGAAAATTCCCGAAAGAACTGTAGAATTTCTCACCAGAGAAGAGCTGGATAGATTGTTTGAAGCCGTGGATAAAACAAAAAGTGTGGGGTTGAGAAATACGGCGATTTTGGAAACTTTGTATTCGACTGGCCTTCGAGTGAGCGAACTTCGTTCATTAAACAGGGAACAAGTGGACTTAAAGAGGCGCGAATTTATGGTTAGAGGAAAAGGAAAAAAGCCTCGCATAGTATTTCTTTCAAAAAAAGCGACGGAAGCGATTGAAAATTATATAAAAAAAAGAGACGACAATTTTAAACCGCTTTTTATAAATAGTGGAAAAGGAATGAAGGCCGATATTATTGACGCCGAAAAGCGCAGGCTTACAACGGTGAGCATAGAAAACGTCGTCAGAAAAA
>JAQVVS010000027.1 GCA_028698865.1 Candidatus Altimarinota bacterium
ACAATCTGTCGCACAAGTCGTAATCAGTCGAAACAGTCTCAGGATTATAATTTATCATCACGGTTTCAAATCCTTCTTTTGCACATGTTTGAAGCGCATTCACGCAACACCAATCAAATTCCACGCTCGATCCGATGCAGTACGCGCCGGAGCCCAAGGTGATAATTTTTTTCTTGTTACTTGTTCGCCGCGGCGAATCATTCCCATTTTCTGTGTCATTCCCGCGAAGGCGGGAATCTACATCATTAGTCTCCCCATGATATGTCAGATACAAATAATTTGTGCTAGCAGGATATTCTGCGGCCATCGTGTCGATTTGTTTAACAGCAGGAAAAATGCCGAATTTTTTACGAATATCCCTGATTTCTCTAGCCTCCACGCCTTTGTAAATTCCGATTTGTTTATCGGAAAATCCATATTTTTTGGCCTGCAGAAGACGCTCCTTTGTTAGAGGGCTTTTTTTCAATTCCTTCTCCATTTCCACAATATTTTTCAATTTATCCAAAAACCATTTATCGATTCCAGAAATTTTTGAAATTTTTTCAACCGTCCATCCTTGGCGTAAAGCTTCCGCAATTACCAAAATCCTTTTCGGAGTAGGATGTTTTATATCCCATTCAAGTTTTTCAGTCGTAATTTTCAAATTATCATTTGCAACGAGTCCGTAAAGCCCGACCTGCAGCATTCGCAAGCCCTTTTGAATCACTTCCTCAAAACTTCTTCCAAGTGCCATAATCTCTCCAACCGATTTCATTTCAGTAGTAATCTCTTTCGAAACCATGCGAAATTTATTCAAATCCCATCGCGGAATTTTTAAAGCTAGATAATCCAGAGCCGGTTCAAAACATGCGGTTGTAGTTTTTGTGACTGCATTTTTTAACTCCGGAAGACTGTATCCCAAAGCGAGTTTTGCCGCTACATGAGCGAGCGGATAGCCGGTAGCTTTTGAGGCGAGTGCGGAACTTCGAGATAATCTGGCGTTAACTTCGATGACTCTATAATCTTCAGATTTCGGATCGAGTGCGTATTGGATATTGCACTCGCCGACTATTCCCAGATGACGGATTGTTTTTATTCCAAGCTCTCGCAATTTATGATATTCACGATTAGTCAAAGTTTGCGAAGGCGCGACGACAATACTTTCTCCGGTATGAATTCCGAGCGGATCAAAATTTTCCATATTGCAACCCGTGATACAATTATCGAAACGATCGCGGACTACTTCATACTCGACTTCTTTCCACCCTTTCAGATTTTCTTCCACCAAAACTTGCGGACTATAAGAGAACGCATTTTCCAGCATAGGCTTTAATTCTTTTTCGTCTGCCGCAAATCCACTTCCCTTTCCTCCAAGCGCAAAAGCCGCACGAATGATCACCGGATAGCCGATTTTTTTTGCAGCAGATAGAGCTTCGTCAAAATCAGTACATGCGAAACTTCGCGGCATTTTTACACTGATTTTTGTAAGTTCTTTGTTAAATAAATCACGATCTTCGGTCTTGATAATCGTTTCCACCGGAGTTCCCAAAACCTTCACATTATATTTTTTCAAAATTCCTTTTTGGAATAATTCAACTCCGCAATTTAGTGCAGTTTGTCCTCCAAAAGCCAAAAATATTCCGTCTGGTTTTTCTTTCTTAATAACCTGTTCCACGAAATATGGATTTACCGGAAGGAGATAAACTTTATCAGCGAGACCTTTGCTTGTCTGAATTGTGGCAATATTTGGATTTATCAATACGGAAAAAATCCCTTCCTCTTTGAGCGCTTTTATGGCTTGCGAACCAGAATAATCAAATTCTCCTGCCTCCCCAATTTTAAGAGCGCCACTCCCCAATACCAAAACCTTCTTTATTTTATGGCGATTCTCGCCGAGGGTTTTCTCCGAAGTTTTGGCGACTTTCTTTGGTGGCATTAATTCTTTATTTCAATAAAAGTTCTGATGGCGATTTTAGAGAATAAAAAAATCGTGGTCAAGCAGGAAAAAATTTCCACATAAAATTTCCACATCGAAATTCAATATTAAAATTCAATTTCATGGGCGCCTTCGGCGCCCTCATTTACCACCCTCCAACTGATTACGGGTTCGAGCCGGCCTTCCAGTCCAAATCCGCTCGCTTTCGGATGGCCTCCTCCTCCCCATTTTGACGCGATTTCGGAAAGATTTATGTCATTTCTTTGAGTTCTCAGAGATCCTTTTACTATGCCGTTATCATCTTCGCTCAAGAGAACGCAGTATTTACTTTCGGGGACCGCATTCAAAAAATCTATCACGCCTCCATTGTCTTTCGCGGTCGTCCCACATGCTTGATAATCACTTTTCCCAACCGCGGAAACAGTCACGCCTTCATCATTCACATAAGTTCTCTCCATAATTTTTCCCCACAAACGAAGCCTGTTTATCGGAGTGGTATGAAATAATTCTTTCGCAATTCTTTTAAAATCGGCACCGCGCATAGTGAGGTCGCTAGCCACTTTATAAACTTCGGCATCGGTATTGCTATGCATCAAACTTCCGGTATCAAAATAAATTCCATGGAGCAAAGCTGTGGCAACATCTATGGAAATATTCCATCCGCAAAATTTGAAAAATTTGTACATAATGAAACAAGTCGCGCACGCCCTCGGATCAACGGGATTTATAGTTCCGAAATTATTATTTGATTCATGATGGTCGAAATTTATAAAAGGTTTTTCTCCGGACAAAATCTCGGGTTTCGCCTCGGTAAATCGAAAAAGCTTCAAATCTCCGCAGTCCACGCTAACAATCACATCAAAATCTTCATAATTAAAATCGGTGACATAGTCGCTCGCGCCCTTCAAAAAAGCACTATTTTGAGGCGGCAAATCCACACATGCGGAAACAACGGTTTTCCCGATGGATTCGAGCCCCATCCTCAGCGCAAGATTGCTTCCCACCGCGTCTCCATCGGGCCCGCGATGCGAAACGATACAAATTTTATCAGCATCGAAAAGCGCTTTTTTCGCTCTAAAGAACTCAGTTTTCAGATTTTCGGGCAGGTAGCACTCCATTTAAATATTTTTATTTTGAAAGGAGAAAATATTACCTTTTTATAACTCGCAAGTGAAGGACTATATGTAAAAAGAGATTGCAAAATTCCCGTTATTGTTGAAACATTCAACTATGATTAAAGAAAAAATTGAGCTGCATGCCAAATCTCTGGGCTTCGACTTAATCGGATTTACGGATGTGGAAGTTGAAAAAGAGCCTTTGGAATTTTACAAAAATTGGTTAAAGAAAAAATATCAGGGAAAAATGGAATATATGGAAAAACTTCCCGCTCGCAAAGATTTATCAAAGATTTTGGCGAATGCGAAAACGGTTATCTCGCTGGGAATGAATTATTATTATGAACAAAAACCCTTGAAGAGCGGTTTTGGGAGAGTCGCCAGATACGCTTATGGAAGGGATTATCACAAAATTATGGGCAAAAAATTGAAAGCCCTCGAAGCTTTTATCAAAACACTTTCGCCCACCGCCAAAACAAAAAGTTTTGTCGATACCGGCCCTATTTTGGAACGCAGTTTTGCCGAAAAAGCGGGGCTGGGAGTAATTGGAAAAAATTCCTGTCTGATAACGAAAGAGTTTGGCTCATGGGTGTTTTTGGCGGAAGTGATAACAGACCTAGAGCTTGTCGAAAAACAGACTGAGCGAGTGTTTTTGAAAAAACCTTGTCGCAATTTCGAGCATCATGCATGCGAGAAATTCGCGAGGGCGTACAAGCTAGACCGAGCGAACTTTGCGACAGTTTTAGAAAAGACACTCGCTCAGGCTGATCAATTTCCTCTTTGCGGCACTTGCACCCGCTGCATGGATGCGTGCCCTACAAAAGCCATAATAGCTCCGGGAGTAATAGACGCTCGCAAATGCATTTCATATTTAACAATTGAAAACAAAAAACAAATCCCAAAAAAATTCCACGACATAATTCGCAAAACCAGAAAACTATACGGCTGCGACATTTGCCAAGAAGTTTGTCCACATAACAGGCGCGCCTCTGTCATTCCCGCGACCTCTGTCATTCCCGCGAAGGGGGGAATCTTCTCCAAAAGTCTGCCCGGGCAGGCTTCAAAAGTTCTCACTGGGGAGAAAAGCCCCGCCGGGAACATCGAACCTCTCCTCTCCCGCAAAATCGCCGGCGACTCCCTCAATCTCAAAAAAATCCTCGCAATAAAATCCGACGCCGAATTCCTCTCGCTCTTCGCCGGCTCCCCTCTCATGCGCGCCAAGCGCAAAGGCCTCCAAAGAAACGCAAAAATCCTTCGCTAAGCCACTTCTCTACACGTCATATTCTTCGTAATTTCCACTTCGAAGATCTCTCAAAATCAAATCCAAATTTTTTTCCAACACCTTTTTAAATTCGGGATTTTTCACGGTCATATTAGCCCCAATCTGTTTATCGTTTTTCAGTCTAATCATAACCAAAACGGCCTTTTCAGCTCCAATCTTTAACAAAAAGATCGCTCTTCCAGCTCCACCGCTACTGGTTAAATACAATTTTTTCAAATAAGTATCGGGTGCTTTTGAAGAGTTTTTAATATTTTCGCCCAAGCCTTGGAGGGCTTTCTTTGCAGCGATTTTAACAATTTCCAGCGAAAAAACTCTTCGCAAAAAATCAAATTCAATTTTATTGATGGACTTAGGTATAACAAGTTTCACTCGGGATTATTTTTTAGAAAGTACGTCCCCGATTTTATCCATCTTTTTTTGAATTTCAGGAGTCACGACGACAGTTTCCGGCTCTCCGATAACAACTTTCGACGTTTCAACAAAATTTCTCAAAGCGTTTTTTACAATCAAAGTCAGAGGAATCCCAAGCTTCTCCGCACGACTAAAGGCCTTGGTTTTCAAGTCTTTCTCGATGCGAATGGTGAGCGTCGTCATGGCAATTTGATTAAGTAACAGAATCAATTATACCGCACTAACATTGTTAGTGCAAATAAAATGGATAAATAATCGATCGACTCCATTAAAGTAAACGATTATTAAATTTTCTTAAAATAATTCTAAAATTTTTCTAAACTCCGCAAACCCCAAAATTCCGCTAAGCCCTGCTTAGATTGGGAGCCCACCCCCTACATAAAACTCTCCTCCACCTCGCTCACATCAATCTCAGAAATATCCACCTGTGCCCGCGGCACGCCATCTTTCAATCCCACATCGCTACTTTCATAAGTCGGCTTCTCAACTTTATAAAAAATCCCAATCGGCAGTTTTTCGCTTTCTCCAGCCCGCGCAAAAGCCTCTCCGAGATTCGTCGCGTCATGCCCAGCCTCCTCGAGTTTATAAACTTTCTGCCTAAAATACGCATAAGTATTTATCTTGTTGAATGTCACACACGGCTGAAAAATATCAATCAAAGCAAACCCTTTGTGAGAAATCCCCTGCTCAATCAGCCCTGTCAGATGCGGAATATCGCCCGCAAAACCTCTCGCCACAAAAGTACAATCACTCGAAAGCGCGAGCCGAATCGGATTTATCGGATCCTCGATTATTCCAAAAGGAGTGGACGGCCCCTTCATTCCTTTATCCGAAGTCGGCGAAGTTTGCCCGAGAGTAAGCCCATAAACCTGATTATTTTCCACAAGATAAGTCATGTCAAAATTTCTGCGCATGTTGTGAATGAAGTGCCCCATTCCGATTCCATATCCATCTCCATCTCCGCCCACATCGATCACTGTCAAATTATGATTAGCCAATTTCACTCCCATGGCTACAGGTAAAGATCTCCCATGCAATCCCGCAAATCCGTAAGTTTCAATCCATTGATTTATTTTTGACCCGCACCCGATTCCAGTGGAAATAACCACATTTGCAGGATCTAGCGAAAGATTTACAATCGCCTGTTTTATCGCGGTCTGTATGCCAAAATTCCCGCATCCGGGACACCAATTTGACTTGTCTCTTGTTTCCAAATCTTTCAAATTTGTCATCAAAATTATTTTAAATTTTCAATTATTTCTTTTGCTGTAAAAGGCCTGCCATCATATTTCAGAATTTTTTCTTGAATGATAATTCCGGTTTGTTCCGCGATTAGCGCACCCATTTGCCCGTTGTAATTTTGTTCCACCAAAATCGGTCTTTTTACTTTTTTCAAAATTTCCTTTGTTTCCTTTTTGTGAAATGGCCAAGCCGTGCGAATTTTTAGCACATTAATATTTTTTTTCTTTTCTCTCAAAATCTCCGCCGCCTCCAAGCACGCCCCGACGCTCGAATTCCATGTCACAAAAGTAATGTCCGCATCCGCGTCCCCGATGAGTTCAGGACCAGGCAATTCTTTCAAAGCCATTTCCATTTTTTTCATTCTTTTATCAACCATCGCTTTTCTATTTTCAGCATCCTCACAAATTTCTCCATATTCGGTATGTTCGTCGGAAGTTGCTCGATGAATGCCATTTTTTTGGCCAGGAATAGCCCTCGGACTCACTCCGTCATCCGTTCGCAAATATCTTTTATAATCCGAAATTTTCTCTAATTCAGATGCGCTCAAAAGTTTTCCACGATCAATTTTTAGGCTTTCTTTTTTGAATGCGGGAACAGTGTAATACCCTTCGCCCAAATATTTATCATAACCAATAATTACCGGCAGTTGATATTTTTCCGAAAGATTAAAAGCTTCGAATCCCATCTCGAAACATTCTTCCGGACTACTCGCGAGAAGAACGATTTTTATCGGATCATCTTGTCCGGCATGAATCATAAACTGCAAATCTCCTTGTCCCGTCCTAGTGGGAAGTCCTGTCGCCGGACCGGGTCTCATCACATCCACGACAACAATTGGAACTTCATTCATTCCGGCAAGTCCAATCCCTTCGCTCATCAACGCAAATCCTCCGCCAGAAGTCGCCGCAATCGCACGCACTCCGGCAAATCCTGCTCCGATTACGCTATGCACGGCCGCAATTTCATCCTCCACATGTTTCACAACGATTCCATATTTTTCCGCCCATCCTGCCATAAAATGCAGAACAGAAGACGACGGAGTCATTGGATATTCCCCCACAAATTTACATCCGGCCTTTATCGCTCCGATACAAAGCGCGTCATTCCCGCAGAGAAACATTCGACTGTCATTCCCACTTTTTGTGTCATTCCCTCGAAGGCGGGAATCTACCCTATTCGGCATCTTCACCACAAACCCCTTTGTCCATTTTTCATCCGCAATTTTTTTCCCAGCATCCAGCGCCTTCAAATTCATCGTAATAATTTCCGCACCTTTTTTCCCCCAAATTTTTTCCAAAACTCCTCTGATTACGCTCATCTCAAATTCCGTCAGTCCGAACAAAACCCCCAGCGAGATCATATTTGCCACAAGCGGATTTCCAAAATCCTCACTCGCCATTTTTTTCAGCGGAACATCAATCATTTTCACTACGCCATTGTTGTCATTCCCACGAAAGCGGGAATCTACGCCATTCCCAATTTCCACGCTTTCCCCATCAAAAATAATCACACCACCTTCCACGACTTCATGAATATGTTCATCAATAGTTTGTTTATCAAAAGCAATAATCGCATCAGTTTCTTCGGTATGAACTTCGTGAGCGTTTTCATCAATTCGCAGTCTCAAAAAATTATTCCCTCCGCGAATTTGCGAAGAATGTTCCATATTCGAAAAAACAAAATATCCCGCACGCACAAAAGACAGCGCCAAAACCTGTCCCGACTTCTCAATCCCGGATCCGGCCGGCCCCCCAATCAAAATATTTAAACTCCCATTTTTCATCGTGAATTGGTCTTATCTAAATCATCTCTGTGCGCCATCAAAAAAAGCAAATCGGAAACGCGATTCATGTATTGTAAAATCTCTTCGGGAACTCCGCCCAAAGAAACAGTCATTTCGTCATGATATCCGATAAGCCGCCTCTCCGCGCGTCGCCCTATCGCTCTGGAAAAATGCAATCGCGCTGATAAAACGCTTTTTCCAGGAATCACAAATTCTCGCAAATCCCCGATTTCTTCCTCGAATTTTTCTATACACTGTTCCAAAAATAAAACATCTTTGCGATCGAGCTCTTTTATTCCTTTTGGGATTTTCATGTCATTGGCGATTATAGCCATTATTCGATAGAGATCTTTTTGAATGATTTCCAAAACTTGTATTGAGTCGTCGTAAAGCCCGGAAGCTTTGCACAGGCCAAGGGAGGAGTTGAATTCATCAAAGTCTCCCAGCACTTCAAAAACGGGAGAACTCTTTCTCAAAATTCTGCCATTTGAGAGACGACTCTCTCCTTTATCGCCGATTTTTGTGGATATTTTCATGGCCGAATTATATAATGAAAAAAATTAAATAAAAAGCCTCTTTCATGCCAACAAAAAAACCACACAAATCCACCGCCACAAAACTTGAATTGGAATTGGGTAAAGAATTGAAAATCCTCACAAAAGAAATCACCAAACTAAAAGACCTCGAGTTCATACAAGTTTTGAAACATCCATGGCGGCTCATGGGACTTTCTCTTTTGAAAGGAATAATGATCGGATTTGGATCGGTGCTCGGAGCTACGGTTTTGGTAGCTCTTTTTGTTTATTTGTTGAGTCAAATCAGCCTCGTGCCGGTAGTCGGAGATTTTGTAAAAGAAATAATTCAAGAAATACAAATGGGCAACGGTGCTCAATAAGCACGCTGGAAATTTTAGTGATTATTTACCTTTTCGCCTTTTCAAAAAAATCCACAAAAAATAAACAACGCTCAAACCCACGGGAACCAAACTCAAAACTTGCCCTGTCGACAATGGAAAACTTTCTGGCAATCCGTGCAAATCTTTTTTGAATTCGATCAAAAATCTTCCTCCGAAATAAAAGAAAAGATAAGAAAAAAGATAAAAAAGAGGCGGCGTTTTTTTATAATATTTTTTGTAAACGAAAAACAGAAAAAGGAAAATTGCCAAATTCAAAACAGCTTCATAAAGTTGCGCCGGATGTCTCGGAAAATCCTCTCCCAATCTTTTGAAAATCACTCCAAAATCACCACCGCTTTTTATTCCGACAATTTCTGAATTAAAAAAATTTCCAATCCTCACAAACATCGCCGTTATAGGAATTCCCAGAGCCAAAATATCCACATACTTCGAAAACTTTATTTTATGAATGAATGTCCAAAGAGCATACGCGATCAAAAGCCCGATAGCGGCTCCATGACTGGCCAATCCGCCATTCCAAATTTTCAAAATATTCTCAGGATGAGCAAAATAATACGCCGGTTCATAGAAAATTATATGCCCGAATCTCGCTCCCAAAATCAGCCCGAAAAAAAGATACACCACGAGACTTTCCAAATCAGAAATCTTGTATTTATTTTTTTTGAATGCCCAAATCAAAAGAAGATAATTCAGAACTATTCCGATAAGAAAAAAAATCCCATACCACCTCAAGCTGAAAAATCCGTAGCTGAAAATCACTGGATCGATATTGTTAACAAAAGTCATAAAAATTTGATTAAAAAGCACGGCGAAGTATATCAACCAAGCCACAGTTTTGCAAAATTCTCTAGAAGGAGAAATTCTGGGCAAAACTTCGGGCGAAATCCCGAACACCATCGGCTACTTTTCTCATTTCGGCGGGAATTTCTTGCCAACCATTGTTTTTACTTATTTTTTCAGTGATTGCGCTGTGGCCTTTGTTTAGGGCTCCGCCTATAGCTCTATGCCCGCGCCTTGTTCTAGCATTGCTCCGAATATATTTTTCTGCTATAATACAAAGATATCATCAAGTAAAAAATTGAATACAGCATGCAACAAAAAGAAAACCTTCTAATTAGGCCCCCCGAACATAATAGGGAAACAGGAGAAAACCCTCTAATTGAAGAAAGGGCAGACCTTGGCTCAACTGTAGGAAAAGACCTTACGCAGTCGCCAGAATCCGAAGTTCTCTCTCGCGAAGAAGTCGCAGGCAGAATAGCTTTGATCGGCGATTCGATCGGGAATGGGATTTCAGGGGCAATAAAAAAAATATCACAACAACACGAAGTCATCGCCGTTAGTGGCGCTAGACTTCAGGAAGGAAGCAAAAAAAACAGAGAAATTTCAACAAGTCAGCTCGAAAAGATTGACCCAAAAAAAACTCCATATTTGGTAATTCAAGGAGGGACAAACGATCTGGGAAGCAATTCTCCAGAAGTTGTCGCGGAAAGACTCAAAACCTTGTACCAAAAAGCGATACAGATGGGATTCGAAAAAGTAGTAATAGTAACGATTCCGCCCCATAAAAAACCGTCATACACACAAAAAGTTTTGGACACAAACGCAATTTTGAGAGAGATGGCAAAGAAAGGTGAAATTATAATATACGACCTCTATGAAGATTACATGGCAAAAGACCCAAGCCTCCAAGGAATCGGAGAATCAAGCGTACACCCAAGCAGTCACGGATATGAAATCTTGGGTGATTTGATCGTTGACAATTTTGCTAAAAAGCCAATAGCTTCGGGAGCATATGCGGGAGAAGTGGGGGGCTCCCTTGCAACAGGCGCAGAAGCCGTTCCTTCTCAAGAAACCTCCGCGCCGACAGAACACCAATCAGAGGAAAGCCAAAAACTTCAAAAAGACCTTCAGACGGAACTCGAGAAGCTCGCACAAGACGAAGCCCTAAGAACAAAAGACGAAGAAACCCTGAAAAACGCTTCAATAAAAGATATTAGATTCAACACAGCTCTTTTGAACAGTGACGAAAATAAAGTTCAAGAGGAAATGAGGCGTCGCCTATCACAATATACGACAAAACAACCGGATGGCGGACTGACTCTCAACTATTCGAAATTCAACGAACTTTCGGGCCTCGACCACGAGATGGGAATTGGACTCGGAGAAATAATGCCTCCGGAATACACAAGGATACTTGTTGTGACTTCAGTAGGAAGATACAGATTTGGAACAAGAGCTGTAACCATTCACAAAGGCGTTGAACGAATCGGATATAATGACGAAGCCACGGGGTCATATTCAGCAACACACACCGGGGATACGGTTTACGTACTTGATCCCGCTATTAAGGACGAAGCTAAATTAAACTCACTAATTATACAAGAAAAACAGGCAAGCGAAGAGGGTAAAAGTTCATATAGCGAAGCAGATCATTCGCAGACAGACAATAGTGC
>JAQVVS010000123.1 GCA_028698865.1 Candidatus Altimarinota bacterium
GACAATCAACTCAGAAAAAAGTTTATGCTTTTCTGTGCATTGTTTTGATGGGAGTTGTCGGAGCTTATTCTTATCTTCAATGGCAAAAATATCTTTCCGCGCAGGCTGGAATTTTGCAAAACGAAGTAACTTTGGCATCTCTGACTCAAACGTTAGATAGCGAAAAAACCGCTTATTTCGTTGCAAAAAATAAATTTGACGCGTTGAACAAACAAATCGATTCGAGTGCTGGGGAAATTTTGCCGAAAGGAGACCAATATACCGAATTGGCTCGCCAAATGGACGCCATAGAAAAGGACCTTAGTGCAAAAGGAGCTTTTGAAATTTCAAATCTGGATTTCGGATCGCCCACATTCAACGAACAAACCGGATATGGAGTTTTGCCGGTAAGAATGAATATAAAAAGTTCTCAAGACAATTTCATGAAATTCCTTCAAATGATGGAAACATCCGGCTCTTTTTCAAACAAACTCAGATTGATGTCTATTTCCTCAATCAGATTGAATTTTGAAAGCGAATCGTCCGACGAAGGCTCAAAAATGATTTCTTTTTCGTTGCAGGTAAATGCTTATTTTCAAAAATAAATAAATGGATTTAAATAATTCCGCACAATCCGGAGCAACTCAACCTCAGGGGCAACCTCAAGCTCAAGCCCTGCCTCAAGCGGATCAAACAATCTCCGTCACTCAAACAGTACCCGTTCAAAATGTCGTAGTCCCGGCTCAACAGCCGACTAGTCAAACTCAGGCAAACGCTGACAAAAGCGAATATTTGACTCAACTTCATGACAGTATTTTATCCGCAAACATTCCGCAACTCGTGATGGTGAGCATCAGTTATGCTCTCGTTATGAGGTCTTCCGACATTCACATCGAACCTCTCGAAAATCATGTGAGAATCAGATACAGAGTCGATGGAGTTCTCATGCCTATCGTTGAATATCCGACAAATCTGCATCCTGCCGTGGTTTCCAGAATAAAAATCATGTCAAATTTGAAAATAGATGAACAGCGAATTCCGCAAGACGGGCGTGCCGATGTGACTACAAAAGACGGGCGCGAAATGGATCTTCGTGTCTCCACTTTGCCTACTGTAAACGGCGAAAAAGTGGTGATGCGTCTCCAAGACAAGTCCAGAAAAATCCCGGATTTGCCGGAGCTTGGAATTTCCGGAATCAGCTTGCGCCACATGGAAGACGCTTTGAAACTTCCGAACGGAATTATCATAAATACTGGGCCTACCGGTTCCGGTAAAACAACTACTCTTTATTCTTGTTTGCAGAGGGTAAACAAAATTGATGTAAACATTCTTACCATCGAGGATCCGGTGGAAATCCAAATAGACGGACTAAATCAAAGTCAGGTTCACCATGATATTGATTATAATTTCGCGACTGGAATGAGAGCCGCTTTGCGTCAAGATCCGGATATTATGATGGTGGGTGAAATCCGTGACCGAGAAACCGCCGATACGGCTATTGAGGCTTCTCTTACAGGACATTTGGTGTTTTCCACTTTGCATACAAACAGCGCGGTTGAATCTTTGACGCGTCTTACCAATATGGGAATTCCTCCTTATCTTCTCAGTTCTTCTTTGGAACTTATTATCGCTCAAAGGCTTGTGCGAAAACTTTGTGATCATTGTAAAAAGCCTGCCGCTACGAATCCTGAACTTTTGGAAGTGGTGAAAAAGGCTATGGAAAAACTTCATGCGGAAGGAGAAATCGATCCTAAACTTGTCGAAGGAATGCAGTTTTATGAAGCTACTGGATGCCAGAAGTGCAATAACATAGGCTATTTCGGGCGAATAGGTCTTTATGAAGTTTTCCGAATGAATAACTCTATAAGAAAATTGCTTTACGATAACGCTTCGACTTTGGATATTCTCGATCAATCTCAAAAAGATGGAATGGTGACTTTGGAACAAGCCGGAATTATCAAGGCTTTGCAAGGAATAACAAGTTTGGATGAAGTTTATCGTGTAGCCCGTAAAGAAGAATAATAAATATGGCTGAGCCACAAAAAGAAAATCAGAACTTTGCCACTTCCGGAACCGAATCTTTCAAAATCGGGGAAGATTCTTTGAAGCCGAGCGCGGGGGCGAGCGGTGGATTTAGTGGTGGTGTGAGTGGTGGTGTGAGTGGTGGTGTTGCCCCATCTGCGATTATTCAAGACAACGGAAAAATCATTTTAAACATTACCGAAGATAAAAAAGCTATGGTTTTGAGCTCTAAAAGCAGCCTTTTTTCTTTGCAGAATATATTGCCCGGCGATTTATTCAATAAAATAAATTCGTATTTCATTGAACATTCGAAAATAAAAGAAAATGTAAAAGCAAATTTTTTCCATCTACTTTCTGTGATGATAAATGCTGGAATTCCGATGATTACAGCTTTGAAATCTCTTGCGCAACAGGAGGCCTCAAATCCAAAAATGGTTTTGGTTATTTCCATGCTCGTGGAGAAAGTGGAAGGTGGTAAAAGTTTGTCAGACGCGATGTTTGATCACTCCGATGTTTTCAGTGAAAAAGATGTCGGGATGGTGCATTCTGGAGAAGCTTCCGGCCAGCTCGCTGGGACTTTGGAAAGTCTAGCGGACGATACTATGAAGGCGCATGAGATTAAGGGAAAGGTAAAAAGTGCAATGCTTTATCCTCTAGTTGTTATGCTTTTGCTCTTGAGTGTTTTTGTGGGAATGATGGTTTTTGTAATTCCTAAATTAACGGATCTGTTTTCTGGATTTGG
>JAQVVS010000028.1 GCA_028698865.1 Candidatus Altimarinota bacterium
TCCTCCTTCGGAAGAAGATGATTCCAATGGTCCGAAATCGGTTTTTTTTTCTGCTGATGAACTAAGTGTGGCCATAAATTTTGTTTTTGTTTTATCTGTTGATTATACCAAAAAAAGAAGATTTATTCTAGTGAATTGACTTTGAATTAGGTTGGATAATAGCTATTATCTTTTTCCTAACTTTAAATTTGTTGGAAATGATGTCGGAAAAATTGATTTTTAAAGATCATGATACAGAGAGGACTGGGGAAGAAGTTGTTTTTGAGGAGGTTGTTGATGGCCTTGATTATCATGATAGGATGAACGAATCTTTGACTTGTGCAGATATGGACGGGACTCTTTTTGAAAATGATTTGGGAATTCTGGTTTTTTTGGAAAAATTGAATGATCCCACTTTATGGACTTTTAGCGCTGATAAATTTAGGGATATTCTTTTGCCTCCTGAGTATTGTAAGTTGATGATTCTTTCTTCAAAAGAAGAGGGAGTTGATGGACTTGATAGAGAGGACTGTTTTAAAATTTTAACATTGGTGGACGATCTTGTGGATTTATATGTTTTGCAAAAATCATTGGTGGCTTCTTCAAAGGATTGTTTGAGTTTAAAAAATTCACCTATCGTGAATGAGTTTGCTAGAAAAATGATTGAATTTGATAAATATTTTTTAAAGGTTGATGGACTTTTGTCTCAGCGGCCGGAGATCGATGGCCGATTATTGATGAGGGTGCGATTTTTGTCTGGGAAAAATATTAAAATGGTTGCCGAGCTTACTAGAAAGGCTATGAGGAGAAGGAATAGGGATACTGTAAATTTGAAAGTTCACAAGTCAAATCAAGAACATTTTAGTCAATTGATTCGGGAGTTGGAAGATGTTGAATTTGGAAGAGTGGTGAAGGAAGTTTCTCAAGTTAGGGCGTTGATTAAAGAGTTATATTCAACTCATGGTTCTGATATAAGAGTTATTACTACAAATTTGCAACAAATAGCCGACGTCGCCTTGAGACAAAGCTCTTATGATGATTTTATTCCTAGGCGTTCTACTATTGGGACTACGCTTGGACAAAAGAACGGATTTTTTATTCCAAGGGTTCATGGTCGTCCTGTTATTGGAGAGGAGAAAGCAAGGATGGCTGAATTATTGATGGAGAAGCTTAGGAAAAAATTGCAAGTTGCTATAGGGGATTCTTTCTCCGATTCGGATATGGGAATGAAAAGCTTGGAAAATGGAGGGGTTTTTGTCGCTGTTGGAAAAGATTATGAAAGTACTCGTAGAAGATTTGATCCTTTTTTCCAAAGAGCGAAGGCCTTTGGAATTCCTTTTCCGGAAAAGAAAATATTGTACGCGGAGTATGACAAATAAATTATTTTTTTTCTTTCAATTCTTTCATTAAAAGAGCTTTTTTTATTGTCACTAAGGGGAGCATGGCGCATTTTATTCTGCCCGGATTTATTTCGATTCCTAGCATTTTGAAAATGTCTTTTTCTGTTAGTGCTTCGATTTCTTTTAATGATTTTCCTATTAATTTTTCACTTAGAAGTGATGCGCTGGCAGTGGAAATCGCGCATCCTTGCGGGGTTATTCCTATTTCTTTAATTCGGTTTTTTGAATCGATTTTTAGATCGATTTTGAGTTTGTCGCCACAGAGAGGATTTACTTCGCTGATTGTTATCGTCGGATTTTTTAAGGATCCTTTGTTTGAAGGATGTTTATAGTGATCGAGAATTGTTTCGGAAAATAAATCCATGATTATTTGAATAATTTTAATGCTTTTTTGAGTGATTTTTTAGCTATATCTATGTCATTGAAATCATTGTAAACGTAGAAGCTCATGCGGTTTAAGGCGATTTCTCCCAGAGATTCCACGAGTGGAGCCGCGCAATGTTGGCCTGTTCTGATACATACATTGTCTTCATTAAAAATTGTAGCTAAGTCGTGTGGATGAATTCCTTTTACTGTGAATGATAAAATTCCTCCGGCGTTTTTGCAGTCTTTTGGGGTGTATAATTTCACTTCCGGATATTTTGAAAATTTTTCTTTGGCGTATTTTAATAGGGATTTTTCGTGTTTTTCGATATTTTCAAGGCCGATTTCCTCGATGAATTCGATCGCTTTTTCAAATGCTATCACGTCGGCGATATTTGGAGTGCCGGCTTCGAATTTGTTTGGTAATTCGGCATAAGAAGAATTAAATTGTTTTACTTCGCTGATCATGTCTCCGCCGTAAAGGAATGGAGGCATGTCGTCGAGAGTGGCTTCTTTTCCGTAGAGGATTCCCACTCCTGTTGGTCCCAACATTTTATGCGCTGAAAATACGAGAAAATCGCAATCTATTTTTTGTACATCCGTTTTCAGGTGCGGAACACTTTGAGCTCCATCGATAAGGATTTTTGCATTATATTTCCTGGCTTCTTTGACGAATTTCTCTATTGGCACAATAGTTCCTGTAACATTGGACATCGCTGTGATCGCGACTATTTTTGTTTTTTTTGTGAGTAATTTTTTGTAAGATTCAAAATCTAAAGTAAGGTCTTTTTTTAATGGAATTATTTTTAATTTTGCATGTTTTCTTTTGGCTAACTCTTGCCAAGGAACGAGGTTTGAGTGGTGTTCTAATGCGCTTACAATAATTTCGTCATTTTTATTTATGTTTGAATTTCCAAAAGAGTATGCGATTAGGTTGATCGATTCCGTTGTGTTTCTTGTGAAAATAATTTCTTTTGCGGATTTTGCATTTATGAATTTTGAGATAGTTTTTCTGGATTTTTCATATGCTTCAGTTGATTTTTCTGACAAATCATAAATGCCTCGATGAACATTTGCATAGGAAGTTTCGTAGTAATTTTTTAAAACATCTATGACGATTTTTGGCTTTTGGGTGCTGGATGCGCTATCAAGAAATACTAGCGGTTTCCCGTCTTTTTTGTGAGAAAAAATCGGGAATTGGTTCTTTATTTTAGATTGGTTTAGCATGGTTTTCATTTTAGCGCTTCAAGTTCTTTTATGACAAATTGTTTTATTTTTTCATCTGCAATTTTCTCCAAATCTTTTTTTAGAAAGCTTTCGGTGAGAATTTTTTCCGAAGTTTTTTTGTCTAGTCCTCGGCTCGCCATGTAAAAGAGCTGTTCTTTATCGATTTTCCCGACTGTGGCACAGTGGCCGGCTTTGACTTCGTTTGCTTCTATTTCGAGAGAGGGGAGTGTTTGTAGACGGGAATCTTTTGAAAAGCTTAAGTCGTCATGAGCGAGATGCGCGTCGGTGTGTTGAGCGGATTTTGAAATCATCAACTTTCCTTTATAGTTTATTTGAGCTTTGTCGAATAGGACGGAGCGGATTTGGTAAAATGATTTCGTGTGAGGGACTATGTGATTTGAAGTGGTTTCAAAATCAAATGAGTCCGATTTTTTTGCAATGATTATGGCGATGAAGGTAAGTGAAGAATTTTTTCCTTTGAAAGTGAAATTAAGTTTTTTGCTTTTGTCCCAGCCTTTTTTTAATAGTGCTACAAAAGTAAGATTGGCATCTTTTTCCAGAATTATTTCGCTACTTTCAAGGCTTTTTACAAATAATGTTTTTTCTTGAGCCTGTTTTATGATGATTTTTTTTGTCATTGCGATTTTGTGAGTATGATTTTTAGCCGACTGATCCGGTCATTTCAGTTTCGAGTAATCGATTTAATTCTACGGCGTATTCCATTGGTAAATGCTTTGTGATTGGTTCCGCGAATCCGTTTACAATCATCGATGATGCTTCTTCTTCGCTTATTCCTCGAGAAGTTAAATAAAATAATTGATCTTCGCTTATTTTTGAAACGGTTGCTTCGTGTGACAATTCGATATCGTCTTCGTCGATTTTCATGGTGGGATAAGTGTCGGAACGAGAATTTTCATCGAGAATCAACGCGTCGCAATTCACTTTGCTTTTTACGCCGTGAGCTCCTTTGTTTACTTTCAAAAGGCCTCGATAAGTGGCTCTTCCGCCGTCTTTGCTGATTGATTTTGAAGTTATGAGGGAGCTGGTATTCGGAGCGCCGTGAATTATCTTTCCTCCCGAATCTTGATGCTGGTTTTTGCCTGCGAATGCGAGGGAGTGGAGTTCTCCGCGAGCGTTTTCTCCGAGTAGAAAAATTGCCGGATATTTCATTGTGAGTTTTGAGCCTACATTGCAGTCCACCCAAATCATTTGAGCGTCTTCATAAACAAAAGATCTTTTTGTAACCAAATTGTAGACATTGTGAGACCAATCTTGGAGCGTGGTGTACACAACTTTTGCTCCTTTTTTTGCGATTATTTCCACGACCGCTGAATGCAGAGAATTTGTTGAATGAATTGGGGCAGTGCATCCTTCGATGTAGTGAATACTGCTTCCTTCATCTGCGATTATGAGTGTTCTTTCAAATTGTCCCATGTTTTTAGCATTCATTCTAAAATATGCTTGCAAAGGCAAGTCGACATGAACGTTTTTGGGGACATAAATAAATGTTCCTCCAGACCAAACGGCGCTATTTAATGCGGTAAATTTGTTGTCGGCTATTGGAATTATTTTTCCGAAATATTCTTTCAATAATTCCGGATGCTTTTTGAGCGCTTCATCCGTGGACATAAAAATCACTCCTTGTTTTGACAATGCTTCTTGCACGGATTCGTAAACAACTTCGGATTCAAATTGCGCGCTCACTCCTTGCAAAAACTTTTTTTCCGCTTCCGGAATCCCCAAAGTTTCAAAAGCTTCTTTGATTTGAGGATCGACTTTATTCCACGAAGTTTGAGTTTTTGCTTGTGATCTTATGTAATAGTGCAGAGATGCAAAATCTATTTTGCTTACATCTCCTCCCCATGTCGGAAGAGGCTTTTTGTTGAAAACTTCCAACGCTTTGAGCCTGAATTCCAGCATCCATTTAGGCTCGTTTTTTTGCTTTGAGATGGTTTCGATGATTTCTTTAGTGAGTCCTTTTTTTGTCGAAAATACTGTTTTTACATTCGTTTTAAATCCGAATTTGTAATTTTGGAAAGTGTTTGAGATCAGTTTTTTCGTGTTTTTTGGTACTGCCATTATTGTATGTAAGAGTTATATCCGGTTTTTTCGATTTTCAGGGCTAGATCTTTTTTGCCGGATTTGATTATTTCGCCGTCGTCTATTATGTGCACGAAGTCCGGAGTGATGTAGTTCAATAATCTTTGATAGTGAGTGATCAAAACGATGCCGATTCCCAATTTTTTTGCGATTGTTTTGATGGAAGTGGCGACGGCTTTTAGAGAGTCTATATCGAGTCCGGAATCGATTTCATCGAGGAAAGCGATGTGTGGTTCGAGGATTGCCATTTGTAAAATTTCGGATTTTTTCTTTTCACCTCCGGAGAAGTTTTTGTTTAGTTCTCTGGAAAGAAAATTTTCGCCGAGATTTAGCATTTTCATATATTTTTCAGCGGTTTTTGCGAATTTTGATGGGTTTATGCGAGGTTGTTTTCGTGATTGCAGGTGAATGTTTTTTGCGGTTCTCAAAAATTGTCCGAAGTTTAATCCGGGTATTTCAGTCGGTTGTTGAAATGTGGCAAAAAGGCCGAGTAGAGATTTTTTGTCTGGGGAAAGTTTTGTAATATTTTTTTTGTCGAATGAAATAGAGCCTCTGGTTATTTTGTATCGTGGATTTCCCAAAAATACGTTTACAAGCGTGCTTTTCCCCGATCCGTTCGGGCCCATGATTGCGTGGATTTCTCCGGATCCGACTTTCAAATTTACTCCTTTCAGGATTTTTTTGTCTTCGGCTTCCGCGTGCAAGTCTTTTATTTCAATAAAATGTTTCATAAATTATTGTATAAAGTGTTGTAAAGTTTTTGATAATAAAGTGTTTTTTATTTCTTCATTGATTTTTTTCAGGCCGTTTTTTATTGAACAAAACGGCTTGTGCGCACAGCAACCCATGCCCTTTGTGTTGTTGAAACATGGAGTTATCGCAATCGGGCCTTCCAGTGTTTCCAATACTTCTTTTAGAGTGATTTTTGCTGGTGGTTTTGCGAGTTTGTATCCTCCGAATTTTCCTCTTTCCGCCGTAATTATTCCGCCTTTTTGTAAATCTCCGGCTATTTTTTGGAGGAAGGATAATGATAAATTATTTTCTTCCGCGATTGTTTTTATGGATTTTTTTTCGAGTTTTCCTTTTGCTAAAGTCACTAAAAGAAATAGCCCATAGTCGGCTTTTTTTGTGAGATTTAATGATCCGCTTTTTTGCTTTGATTTATTCATACCAAATTAGTCTTAATTAAAGACGGGGCTAAGGATAGGAGAAAAGGCGTAAAGTGTCAATAAATATTTTGCGAAGTTTCGAATGGGTGGGAGAGGGCTTTATCTTGGAGGTTTTATCTATCTGGAGGAACGTTGTAGTAGTCGAAAAGATATTCTGCGATTTTGGAAAAAGTGACGGCTGCCGTTTGCGCGCACCACATATTTGATCTTGGGTAATCCATTTTTATGACTATGACAAATTTCGGATCGTCTACGGGCGCAAATCCCGCTATGGATACTATGGTTGTTCCTATTTCGGTTAGGGCTCGATTGTATTTATAAGTTTGCGCTGTTCCGGTTTTTGCGGCGACGAAATGATTTGGGACGGCCGCTTCTTTTGCCACGCCTTCTTCCACAGCGTTTATAAGCATTTTTATCATTTTTGCGGAGGTGTCTTCCGAGAGAACTCTCCTTATTTCAAAAGGGTCGGTTTTAGAAACGGATCCATCATCTCGTCTTATTTCTGAAACTATATGGGGATGCATCAAAACTCCACCGTTTGCTATCGCGGAATATGCGTTTGCCAGTTGAATCATGGTGACAGTAAGTCCTTGTCCGAATGTGTGAGTGGCCAATTCGGATTCTGTCCAATTTTCAAAGTAGTTTATTTTTCCAAGAGCTTCACTGTCGAATTCTATATCCGTTCTATCAAGAAATCCGAATTTTTTTAGATAACTGTAAAAAAGTGCCGGACCCATTTTTTTTGAGATGAAAGTCATTCCTGTATTTAGAGATTTTCCCAATACCGTTGTCATATTTACCAAGCCGTAATATCCGGATGAGTTTTTAATTTCAAAGTCGTATTTTCCGGTGTAAACATTCATATCTACGCCGATTGGGCCGCTGTCGTTGTAAGTGGTGTTTGGAGTGACATCGCCGTCATCTATCGCCGCGGCCATTGCTATTGTTTTGAAGCACGAACCCGGTTCGTAAGGCCATGCCACGATTTTGTTGTGATAAACCTCGGGTCCCACGCGATTTTTGTAGCGGTGATATCGAGCTACGCCGTTTTTATCTATTGTTTCAAAAACAGGATATCTGGAAAGAGCCGCTGGATTTGGGTAGTAGTAGTAAAGGCCTTCTTCTTTTGACGGAAATAAGTTTTTTTCTTTTTCTTCTTCTGTCAAAAATATTTCCACTTTTTCAAAAATTTTTCCGTATTCGTTTGGGTTGAATGTTGGGTAGTTGGCCATTGCGATTATGGCTCCGGTTTTTGGATTCATGACTATTACTTGTCCGTTGTCGGCTTGAAAGCTGTCTACATCGTTGGCTAAAATTTCTTCCACTTTTAGTTGTACGGAGCGGTCTATGGTTAAGACTATGTCGTCTCCGTTGGTGGCCGGAGTGATGATGCTATCGCCCATGGTTATTTGTCTGCCGACCGAATCTTTTTTTGTTTCAAATTTTCCTGGAGTTCCTTGTAATTGAGAATTGAATGAGCTTTCTATTCCATATTGTCCGACATTGTTTCTGCTGACATATCCGATGATGCTCGCTGCCAGTGAATTTTCCGGATAATATCTGAAATATTCTTCGTGCATTCCTATTCCCATCCATTTTGATTTTTCTTGCGACATCATTTTCTTTATTTCCGCTGAAGTGTCTGGGTATAGGCGTGTTTGTAAAGGGACATATCTGCTTTCGCCTTTTAGGATTTTTTCCAAACTTGAAACGGGGATATCCACTATTGGAGCGAGACTTTTTGCGGTGTGAGAGAGGCTTGTGATTTGTGGAGGATATGCGTAAACCTTGTCTTCTATGACTTTTATTCCCGTCAAATTGAGTCGGTTGATTGAAGTCGTTTTTTCTTGCGATAATTTTTCCGCAAGAAGGAGTGAAGGGCGTTGTTTTTGGCTTATTTTTTCTAAAAGATTTTGGCCGAAGGCCGCCTTTAACTCATCATCTGTAAGGGGTTTCAAAAGTTTTTCTTTTTCTTCTTCTGTGATTTCTTCCGGTAGAGATCGGGCGGCCTTATTTATTCTTTCTTCGTCAGCCGCTCGTTCATCTTCCAAATTAAAAAGCAAAGGGACGAGTTTCGCCGTGATGTACTGCGGATCTTTTATCAACATCGGGTCCGCGTACAAAAGATTTAAGGTGATATTCGTTGCCAGCAAAAATTCTTCATCGGAATGCATGTCTTTTATGATTATTTCGCCTCTTTCCGCAGGAATTTCGCTTGATCCAAACTGTGCTCTTTTTGCCATTGCTTCATAATAATCGTACTGAATTACCTGAAGCTGAAAAAGCCGAAGGATTATTATTGCTGTCACAAAAGCGCTACTTATAAACAAAATAGTGATTTTATTGATCGGTATTTTTGGGCGATAAGATTTCATGGCTGTCTGGATTTTATACAAAGTGGGTTCTTTATTCCAGTAAACATTTCATAAATTTCCACATATTGGTATAATCAGCGCCGACTTATTAATAAATTTACAAAAATGTTTAGAAAGACGATTTTGACAAATGGGCTTAGGGTGGTGACCGAAAAAATAGAGGGGACGAAATCTTTGACTATATTGGTTTTGGTGGGAGCTGGAAGTCGTTATGAGAATCAGGAAATCAGAGGTATTTCCCATTTTTTGGAACACATGTTTTTCAAGGGTGCGAAAAAATTCAAAAATACGAAGGAAGTTTCGGAAGCGATTGATTCCGTCGGCGGAATTTTCAACGCTTTTACCGGGAAAGAATATGCTGGATATTTTGTGAAAGTGGCTAGTGAATACGGAGAAGTGGCCGCTTCTGTTTTGTCTGATATGTTGATAAATTCAAAATTTGATCAAGCTGAAATCGAAAAAGAGAGAGGGGTGATTTTGGAGGAATATAATATGTATCAAGACACGCCGATGTATCAAATCGGATGGAATTTTGAAAATTTGGTTTTTGGGGATCAGCCGATGGGTTGGGATCAGATAGGAACTAAAGAATTGATTAAAACTGTTAATCATGAGGATTTTGTGAATTATAAAAAATCGTTGTATGTTCCAAATAATACCGTGATCGCGATTGCTGGAAATGTGGATCACAATGAAGCCGTCGCTTTGGTGGAAAAATATTTTGAGATGGACGAAGCTAAAAAAGAATTGGAATTTTTGCCTTTGGAGGACAAAGAGGGCGGCAAAGTTTCTTTGAAAGAAAAAAAGACCGAGCAGGCGCATGTAGCTATAGGATGCTGTGGATATGCTGAAACTCATAAAGATCACTGGGGTCTTAAACTTTTGTCCGTGATTTTGGGGGGAAATATGAGTAGCAGGATGTTTTTGGGGGTGAGAGAGGCGAAAGGATTGGCTTATTATATTCACACTTCCACTGATAGTTATATTGATGGAGGAATTTTGGTGACAAACGCGGGCGTGGATTTGAATAGAGTGGATGAAGCTGTAAAAGGAATTGTGGCTGAATATAAAACTATTGTGAATGAATCTGTTCCGGAAGAGGAGCTCAAAAAGGCAAAGTCTTATTTGAAAGGAAAAATGGTTTTGGGATTGGAAGATAGTGAGGAGTTTGCTCATTTGCTCGCGAAATATGAACTTCTTCATGGTGAAATGAAGTCTCCGGATGAGATTATGAAGCTGATTGACAAAGTGACTGTTGCGGATATTTCAAGAATTGCGAAGGAAGTTTTGGCTGAAGAAAAATTGAAAATCGCTGTGATAGGGCCTTTTTCCGACGAGCAACATTTTGTGGAAATGTTGAAGTATTAGGTTGTGTGTTTGTCATTCCCGCGTCGTCTGTCATTCCCGCGAAGGCGGGAATCTCTGACGGCAAGTTTCACAAATAGAATAGATTCCCGCCTTCGCGGGAATGATCCGCCACGGCAGACGGGAATGACAGTAAAAAACTTCGCCACTCTTTGCTTGAAAAAAAGTGGATTTTTTGCTATAATTCAGAGATATAAAATATAAACAAAACAAATATGGCTGGTAAAAAATTGGATGTTCAAAAAATTGAGGAGGTTGACGTCAATGATATTACTAAAATTGCAAGGGAGAAGCTTGGTGATCAGTCTGCGGATACGGCTAAAGCTTTGGTTGATAATCCTGCTTTTGTTGAACAAATGAAGGGAATAGTTTTACAAGGGTCTATTGAATTTAAAGGGGATATTGTTGAAAACAAGGTTTTGACTCCGGAAAGTGTTTCGGCTTTATATGATATGGTTAAGCCTTCTATGGTAGATTTTCTTGTTTATGAGGAATCCTTTAGGGATTTTATGGCTTTTGTTTATTCCTACTATGTTTTGAAAATGGCTCAGGGTTCTTATGATCAATTGCCGGCCGATGATAAGTCGAAGGTAAAAAAATATTCTGTAGGTACTGTTGGGAAGGCAGGAGAGTTTGAAATTAAATTTGCCGATGAGAAGAAGGCTGAGGAAGGGCCTGAGGAGTTTGGGGGCGTGAAATGTAAACCTGGAAAAAGTTTTGATAATTTGGCCAATTTGCTTGAAAATCTGAAGATTAACTTAGAAGGTTTTGAGGGAGAGGTTCCAAAAGATTTGGATTTTTCTAAAGGAGTAAATGATTTAATTCCTGGTTTAATGGTTCAATTTGCTGGAATGGGAGATACTGTTAATAATTATAGAAGCTTTGTTGAGGGGATTTTTGACGGGGATTCTTCTGATTTTCCGGCATTTTTTGTCAAAGTTTCGGCCGCTTATTATATGAAGGAGGTTGAGGATCAATTTAAAGAGGAATATAAAATTGGAGGAGCTTTAGCGGATGCGTTTAAAAGTAATGAGAAATTTAAAATCGATTATTCTT